>NZ_JBHTST010000166.1:0-16922 GCF_042794995.1 Streptomyces sp. NPDC056503 | reverse complement strand
GTTCGCGGCCGTCCCCGCCGCCCCGTGCCCAACCACCAGGGAGGTTCTCGCGCCGCCGGCGCCGGGAGGGAGTTCGCGTCAGGAGGACTTGGCGTAGTCGCCGAAGCCGTTCCAGTCGAGCGCCACGCAGGCTTCCTCGCCCAGGACCCAGGCGTCGTGCCCGGGGGTGACCTGCATGAAGTCGCCGGGGCCGAAGTCGCCCTCCTCACCGTCGTCCATGACGACGTGTATCCGGCCGCTGACGATGTAGCCGACGTGCGAGGCCTGGCAGCTGTCCGTCCCCGCGAGCGGTTTCACGTGCTCGGACCACCGCCAGCCCGGTTCGAACACGGCCCGGCCGACAGCGCCGTTCTCCGTGGTGAGCAGATCGAGCCTGCCCTTGTCGCCCTCGAAGGGGCGGGTCTCGTCCGCCGAGTCGAAGCTTCTTCGCGTGATGCCGGTCATCTCCGCCTCCCGGCGGTGAGCGGGTGCCCCGAGTCCTCTCTCAGCGTACGCCGCGCCGGTCGGCCGCTCTCGTCCCCGCTTCACATAAGGAACATATAAGGGCACAATGGGACTGCGGCATCCGTGCCGCGAGCGCGGTCCGACACGTAGCACGCCAGCAAGGAGGCGAGTCACATGGCCGACGTCTCTCATCGTCCCGGTGACATCTCGGGACACCCCGACGCGACGGAGATGCGCGAACGCTACGCGCAGATCATGCAGACCAGAGGAGTCGCGGCCGTCGAGGAGCTCATCATCCTCGCGGGCGTCTGGATCGCGGTCTCCGCCTACACGGTCCACTTCGCGGCCGCCAGGCCGGAGCTGGCCATCACCAACCTGGTCGTCGGCATCGCGCTCGCGGTCCTCGGCCTGTGCACGTCGATGGCCCCCGAGCGTTCCCAGGACCTGAACTTCGTGGTCCTGCTGCTCGGCGCCTGGACGATCGTCGCCCCGTGGGTCGTCACCCGGAACCCCGACACCGGCATGATCCTGAGCAACGTCATCGCCGGCGCGTGCGTCTGCCTGTTCGCCCTCACCGCGGGCGGACTGCTGATGAGCAAGCGCAGGACGTGAGACAGCCCCTTCCGTCCCCCACGGCGGCGCTCCCCCGGGAACGCCGCCGTACGCGTGCGCGGCCCGGACGCGCCGGTGGGCGTGGACGCCCGGACGGCGTCTTGCGCGTCCGCGCCGCCGACCCCGCCCGCGCAGCACTGCGCATCCGCGCCGCTCCGCCCAGTGACGAAGCGGCGCGTTTCCCCGTACCGCCTTGTGCAGGATGGCGCAGGCCCCGCCGCACCGCCCCCGCCTAGCCTCGCCGCAACGAGCACACGAGGGGCGGTACCACCGGTGAACTGGCACATCCACGACTACCGCGAGAACGATCTCGCCGCCGTCGTCCACCTGATCGACACCACGGCCGAGCTGGGTCAGGAGTCCGTCTTCTCGCTCGCCGAGTGCATCGGCGCGCTCACCTCCCGGCAGCCGGCCGTCGTCGCCGTCCACCAGGGCGTGCCCATCGGCGCCGCGCTCGCCTGCGTCTCCGGGGAGCGCGCCTGGGTGATGCGGGTCGCGATCGCCTCCGGCTGGCGCGGCCGGGGCCTGGCCAGCGCCCTCCTGGTGGAGCTGGAGCGGAAGCTGGTCGCCGCCCGCGCGGGGAGGATCGCGTACGTCCTGCCGGAGGAGGAACTGCTCGGCGAGGGGCTGCTGAACGCCGGGTACACCCGTCGGCCGGCGGTCGCGTACTTCGAGAAGACCGAGCCGCTGCACGGGCCCGCCGCCGGGCTCCTCGACGACCTCGGCGGCCGGCTGCTGCCGGGCGACCTGTGGGCGAAGGTGGCCGGCATGGAGCGGGAGAAGGACCTGATCGAGCGGCGCGTGGTGCTGCCGCTCGCCGAGCCGGAACGGGCCACCCGGCACGGGGTCCGGCCGCCCCGGGCGATCTGTCTCTTCGGCCCGCCGGGCACCGGCAAGACGACCTTCGCCCGCGCCGTGGCCTCGCGGCTGGGCTGGCCGTTCGTGGAGATCCTGCCGTCGCGCCTCGCCGACGGCGGCAACCTCGCGGCGGCGCTGCGCACCGCCTTCGCGCGGATCGCGGAGCTCGACCGGGTCCTCGTCTTCATCGACGAGGTGGAGGAGATCGCCCCGGTCCGCTCCGAGCCGGCGCAGCCGGGCGGGCTGCACGGGGTCACCAACGAACTCCTCAAGCTGATCCCGGGGTTCCGGGAGGGCGACGAGCGGCTCCTGGTCTGCGCGACCAACTCGGTCCGCTCCCTCGACCCCGCCTTCCTGCGGCCCGGACGCTTCGACTACCTGATCCCGATCGGCACGCCGGACAAGGCGGCCCGGGCGGCGATCTGGTCCCGTTACACGGCCGGCCGGCCGGAGGTGGACATCGACGAACTGGTCCTCGCCAGCGACCTGTTCACCCCGGCGGACATCGAGCACGCGGCCCGGGTGGCGGCGCAGGCGTCCTTCGAGCGGGACCTCGTCGGTGTCGGCGGGCGGGGCGGGGACGCCCCGGCACCGGGCGCGTGCACGGCGGACTACCTGGCGGCGATCGCCGCCGCCCGCCCCACGGTGACGCCGGAGCTGGTCGAGCGGTTCGCGGCGGACATCACGAGCCACGCCCGCACCTGACCGCCCCCCGCCGCCTCCCTTCCCTCGCTCCCGCCCTCGCTCCTGCCCCCGCCCCGTCACCCGGTGGCGAGGGCCGCGGCCAGCTCCGCCCGGTCCGGCGGCCGGGCGCCGGACCGGGAGACGGTGACCGCGGCCGCGGCCGCCGCCCGGGCCAGCAGCCCGGCGAGTTCGCCCTCGCCGAGCGCGGCGAGCGCGGCCCGGTCGCGGCCCGCGAGGGCGTCGAGGACGGCCGACATGAAGGAGTCGCCCGCGCCGACGGTGTCGACGACGGCGACGGCCGGCGCCGCGACGGCCACCGCGTGCTCCCGGGTCACCGCCAGCGCCCCGTCCCCGCCCCGGGTGACGACGACGGCGGCGGGCCCGAGCGCCAGCCAGCGCGCGGCCGCCTCCTCCGGCGGTTCGCCCGGGTAGAGCCAGGCCAGGTCCTCGTCGCTCGCCTTCACCAGGTCGGCGAGGGCGACGCACCGCTCGACCCGGGCCACGGCCGCCCCGTGTTCCCCCATCAGCGCGGGCCGCACGTTCGGGTCGTAGCTGACGGTGGCGGTGGGCCGGAGCCGCCCGGTCAGGGCGAGCACGGCGGCGGCGCCGGGCTCGGTGACGGCCGCGATCGAGCCCAGGTGGACGTGCCAGACCGGTTCCGGGGTCGCGGGCGGCTCCCCGGCGGTCAGCGTCCAGGCGATGTCGAAGGCGTACGTCGCCCGGCCGCGCCCGTCGAGGGAGACGACGGCCGACGGGGTGCGGGCCGGGGTTCCGCCGAGGGCCAGCCGCACCCCGGCGCCGGTGAGGTGCGCGGCGATGAGCCGTCCCGAGGGGTCGTCGGCGAGCTGGGTGAGCAGGGTGGTGGAGCGGCCGAGCCGGGCGAGCCCGTAGGCGACGTTGGCGGGGCTGCCGCCGGGATGGACGACGTCGGCGGCCCCGGGGTCGCGGACGATGTCGGCGACGCACTCGCCGATCACCAGGAAGGACATCGGGTTTCACAACTCCTTGGCGTGGGTGCCCTGACAGCCTGCCCGACCGCCGAGGACGTTCGGGCCGACGTGCCCGGAGGCGCGGGCGGCGTCCGGGGCGGTCGGGTCGATGATCCCGCGCCGCGCACCCCGTCGGGGACGGGGTGCGCGGACTCCCGTCGTGGCCGCGGAGCCCCGGCTATCTTCTGTGGGACAGGTGGGACAGGTGGGACGGGTGAGGGACGCGGTACGGGTGCGGGACGGTGCGCGCCGGTGCGGGGAAGGCGGACGGGGTGGAGTCGGTCGGTACGGACGAAGGGCTGGAGGTCCTCGCCTTCGACGGCGGGGTCGAGCTGGAGGACTGGCTGGCGGAGCACCACGGCGACACGGCGGGCATCTGGCTCCTGCTGGGCCGCAAGGGCGGCGGGCTGCCCTCGCCGACGGCGGACGAGATCCTCGACTCGACGCTGGCGTACGGCTGGATCACGGGCAAGCGCAAGGCCCGCGACGCCCGCTCGTACATCCAGAAGATCACCCCGCGCAGGCCGCGCAGCCTCTGGTCCCAGGTCAACGTCCGCCAGGTGGAGCAGCTGCTGGCGGACGGCCGGATGCGCGGTCCGGGCCTCGCGGAGGTGCGGGCGGCGCAGGCCGACGGACGGTGGGAGGCCGCGTACCCGTCCCAGAAGGACGCGACGGTCCCCGACGACCTGGCGGCCGCCCTCGCGGCCCGCCCCGAGGCGGCCAGGGCCTTCGAGGCGCTGGGCAGGACGGACCGCTACCTGGTGATCCTCTCCCTCTGGCAGGCGCGGACGGCGAAGACCCGCGCGGCGCGTGTGGAGCGGGCGGTGGACCGGCTGGCCGGGGAGGGCGGGCCCGCGTAGGGCCGGTCAGGCGCGGCGGCGGTACAGCACCTGCCGGGCGTCCCACTCCTCGAAGGAGTCGGCGTGCTCCAGGCCGACGGCCTCCAGGAGGCGGCGGGAGCGCTCGTTGGCCTCCTGGGTGACGGCGACGACGCTCGGGGCGGTCTCCAGGGTCCGGGCCACGACGGCGGCCACCGCCTCGCGGGCGTAGCCGTTCCCCCAGTGCTCGGGCAGGAACTGGTACGAGACCTCGGTCTCGCCGCCGTGGCCGGCCGCCTCGACGGTGACGAGTCCGAGGACGACCCCGTCCTCCGCCCGCACCACGGCGTGGAAGCCCGGAGCGCCCACGATCCGCCGGCGCCGGATCCGCACGACGGACTCGATGACCGGCCCGCCCAGGTGCCGCCGCACCTCCGGATCGGTCCAGAGCCGTGTCACGGCGGGCAGGTCCCCGCTGCGCACCGGCCGCAGCTCCAGCCGCTCGGTGCGGAGGGCGCCGGCCGGAAGTCGGGGAAGCGAGACGGTCATACCTCAGATCATCGCAGGCCGGTGGGCCCGTCAGCCGCCGACCGGTCCGGCGCCCCGGCTGCGGACCAGCGGGAGGTACACCTCGTCGACGATCTCGACGAGGACGTCGACGACGAGCGGGTGGCGGTGCTCCGCCGCCCGGACCGGCTGCGGGCGGTGCTCGGCGGGACGCGGGCCCGCGTGAACGCCTTCCTCGCCGAGGCGGCGGCGGTCGTCCGGGCCCGCTTCGAGGGCCCGGTCACCTACGCCTCCGTCCCCCTCGAAGCCGTCGACTGGACCCCGTTCGACCTGGTCTCGGTGGACGTCTACCGCTCGGCCGAAACCGCCGACGGCTTCGCCGCGGGGGTACGGGGCATGGTCGCGGCCGCCCACGGCAAGCCGGTGGCGGTGACCGAGTTCGGCGCGGCCTGCTACCGGGACGCGGGCGACCGGGGCGCGCTCGGCCTGGAGGTCGTCGTGTACGACGCCTCCGGCCCGGTCCGGCTCACGGGGGCGTACGAGCGGGACGAGGAGGGCCAGGCCGCGTACGTCCGCGAACTCCTCGCCGTCTTCGACGCGTCAGGCGTCGACACGACCTTCGTCTTCACCTTCGCGCTCCACGACCACGTCCACCGCCCCGACGGCGACCCCCGCCGGGACCTGGACCTGGCGAGCTACGGACTGGTCAAGGTCTACGAGGACCGCAAGGGCACCCGCTACCCGGACCTGCCGTGGGAGCCGAAGGCGGCGTTCGACGCGGTGGCGGAGTACCACGGCGCCTCCTGACCGGCCGCCCGCGCCGGGTCAACGGGTGTGCATCCGGCGGCGCAGGGCCTCCAGGGCGCCGGGGCGCCGGCCCGGGACGCGGCGGCGCAGGGCCACGAGCGTGGGGCCGAGGGCGCGGGCGCGGGCCGGATCGGTGATCTGCTCCCACTGGTGGTGCGCCCGGTCCACCGCCCCTTCGACGTCCCGGTCGTCCGGCTGCTGGCGCAGCCCGAGCCGCGCCTCCGCGACCGCGAGCCACAGCTCGCAGCTGCGGGCCGGCTCCCCCGCCAGCCGCGCGAGGTCCGCCCGCACCTCCATCCAGTGCACCGCCTCCCCCGACCGGGGCCCGAACCGCCGCAGCGCGTCCCGCTCCCACGCGGCCGCCATCTCCGCCGCCTCGGCGTGCCGTCCCGCCATCGCGGCCGACAGGATCGCCGGATGCGGATCGTGCGGGGCCGGCGCGACCGGCGCGGCCGCACCGTAACCAGCCCGCCGAGGATCGACGGCCCCCGGCACCGCGCCCGCCGCGTCCCCGGCCGCCGCGGTACGGGACCGGTCACCGGGCTCCCGAACCGGCGCGGGCGCCGGAACGACCGGCGCGACGGGAGGACGCGGCGGTACGGGCGGGACCGCCGCCCGCCCCTTGCCCGGCACCAACTTCACCGTGCCGCCCGCCACTCCGTCCTCCCCGGGCTCGGCTGCGACCGGACGCCCCGGACCGCCCCCCGCCGAGGCGGGCACGAACCCCTCCGGAAGAGACGGCACGGTGGCGACGGCGACCTGCCCGCCCCCACCCGCGAGCGGCAGGTCCGGGCCTACGGCCGGAGC
The DNA here is from genome assembly GCF_042794995.1 of Streptomyces sp. NPDC056503. Classification (NCBI taxonomy): domain Bacteria; kingdom Bacillati; phylum Actinomycetota; class Actinomycetes; order Kitasatosporales; family Streptomycetaceae; genus Streptomyces; species Streptomyces sp. NPDC056503. The sequence continues at coordinate 10,396 of NZ_JBHTST010000166.1, read as the reverse complement.
CGGAGCCGGGACCGAGGCCGGAGCCGGAGCCGGGGCCACACCGGGAGCCGGAGCCGGGGCCACACCGGGAGCCGGAGCCGGAGCCGAGGCCGGAGCTGGAGGCGTGGGCGGCTGCGGCGCAGGGGGCTTGGCCGGGACCGGGACCGGGACCGGGTCGCCAGACGGCACCTGGGGCGGAACCGGCGTCGGAACCGGCGCGGGCGCCGGCACGTGGACCGGGACCGGGGTGGGCCGTGCCCGCTCCGGGTCCCGACGCGGAACCGGCTCCGGAACGGGCGCTGGTGACGGACCCTCAGCCGACACCGCCGCCCCCACCCCCGCCGGCACCGGCACCGGCACCGGCACCGGCACCGATCGGCCGTCCATCGCCAGGAACAGGGATCGCGGCGACCGGGTCCGGGTGGCGGCTTCCTCGTGCAGGACGGGGAAGGGGGCACGGGTGCCGGTGCGCCACTGGTCGGCCCAGGCGCGGAGGTAGTCGGGGGTGAGCAGCTCGCCGCGGCGCGGGGGCGCGGTGACGCGGGCGTAGAGGGCGGGGGTCGGGTTCAGGCGGAGGAGCTCGGGGCCGGCGGTCAGACGGGCCCAGGCCTCCGGGTCCGCGACCAGGTCCGCCACGACGGTCGTCGGGCCTGCCGCCGCCGCCTCGGCGAGCCAGTGCCACGGGAGCGCCGTGTAGCGGAGGGCCGCCGTGGTGCTGCGGGCGAGCGCGAGGTGGGGCAGCTGCTGTCGGCGGTCCAGGTGGAGCTGGCCCGCGAGGTAGACGACGAGCGGGCCGGGGCCCCGCGCGGCGGCGCGCAGCCGGGTGAGGACGGTCTGCGGGTCGATGGGGTCGGCGAGTTCGACGAGCGTCGCGGTCGCCGTGCCGGTGAGGACGCCGGGCGGCACCGCCGCGAGCGCGGGCAGCACGGACGCCGCGTCCATCGCGCGGCCGCGCCCCGCCGGGGCCGCCGCGAGCAGCACCGCCGTGCCCGAAGCCACCGCCGCCTCCCCCGTGTCCGTACCCACCGCGCCCGCCGTACCGCTCGCTTCGTCGCTCACCACACGTGCACCGTAACCCGTGGTGTCGTGGCCGATAACGGCCGGGCCTTTGGCATATGTCAGAAGCACCACCGGATCGAGTGTTGCCAAACCCCTTACGGCCACTGGGACCCTGTGCCACAGTCGTCCCAGGCCCTGTTTCCATGCGGGCCGCGCCGCGCCTGTATCGGAGTACGACATGCCGTCCCCACTCTTCGCGGACCGTCCCGCGCAGCCTCCCGAGCCGGGTGCGGTGGACGCGCTGATCTCGCAGACGAGACGCCTGCGCGGTGAGGTCGACGCCGTCCGCCGGGACACCGCCGCCCACGACGACGATCCCCAGCAGCGCTGGCAGCGCGCGCTCTGCGATCTGGCGATGCATCAACTCGACGATCTGGGAGCCCAGTTCGGGCAGCTTCGCGACGGCGCCCCGGCGGTCACCCCGGAGGACGCCGACCCGGCGGACCTCGCCCCCGAGGAAGACGACCTCGTCTTCGACGACTCGTTCACGAGTGATGCCGGCGCCGCGTACGGCGAGGCGCCCGCCCCCACCGGTTCGCTCCTCACCCGGGTCGGCAGCGCCGAGTGGAACCTGCTGACCGACGAGGTGAGCTGGTCCGAAGAGCTGTTCCAGATCTTCGGACGCTCCCGCGAGCGCGGCCCCATGTCGCTCGACGAGCTGCCGACGATGGTGCTCGCCGAGGACCAGCCGCGGCTCCAGGCGATGGTGACGGACTGCCTGATCGACGGCAAGCCGATCGACGGCGAGTTCCGGATCGTCCGCACCGACGCCGCCGTCCGCACCGTGCACATGACCGGCGAGCCGGTGCTGGACGCCGACGGCTGCACGGCCTCCATGTGGGCCGTCCTCAGGGACGTCAGCGAGCTGCGGCGCAGCGAGCGCGCCGTCCGGGAGAGCCGGGACAGCCTGGAGCACAGCCGCCGGGTCGAGCGCACCGAGCGGCGGGTCGCGGTCGAGCTCCAGGAGGCGGTCCTCCCGCCCTGGCGCGGCTCGCTCCGTTTCGCCCACGACGGCCCCGCCCCGCTCGACGTCGCCGGGCACTACCTCCCGGCCGCCTCCACCGACCTCATCGGCGGCGACTGGTACGACGCCCTCACGCTGCCCTCGGGCGACGCCCTGCTCACCGTCGGCGACCTCACCGGCCACGGCGTGGCGGCGACGTCCTCGATGGCGATGCTGCTGGGCGCGCTGCGCGGCATGGCCGTGGCCGGCATCCGGCCCGGCGCCCTCATGGGCCACCTCAACCAGCTCCTGGAGAGCTCCGGTCAGCCGGCCCTCGGCAGCGCCATGTGCTGCCGATACGACCCGGTGGCGCAGACCCTGGCCTGGGCGCAGGCCGGACACCCCGCCCCGCTGCTGTTCCGCGGCGGGACGGGCCGTCCGCTGAGCCGCCCGGAGGGCGTCCTCCTCGGGGCGACGCCGAGGGTCGCGTACGAGGAGACCGAGACCCGGCTCCACCCGGGCGACGTGCTCGTGCTCCACACCGACGGGCTGACCCGGACCGCGGGCGCCTTCGGCGACGAGGCCGGACTCGCCCGGCTGCTGACCCTCGCCCCCCGGTTCGCCCAGGCGCGGGACGCGCAGGAGTGCCTGCGGTCGGTCCTGGAGGAGTTCGGCGAGGACGCCCGTGAGGACGACGCCTGCCTGATGGTCGTCCGCGTCGGCCCCTGAGGCCGGCGGGCGGACCGTGCCGGTTCCCGGGGCGGTCCGGTGGCGCTGACCCCACCGCGCGGAGTGTCGTACGCAGGGCAGGCCGGAGCCCGATCCGGTGTGCCCTCATGTCCGTACGCGTACCGCTGCCCGGGGCCGTGCCCCGTCCTCAGACGAGGCCCGTCCTCGGGGTCTCCGGCGAGCGCGGCAGCTCGACCTCCAGCTCGGCCCGCAGGTCCTCGATCTTCGAGTAGCCCGAGTACTGGCCGGTCAGCCGGTACATCTCGCGCAGCCGGTGCCAGGTGCGGTGCGAGGAGGTCTCGCCCATGGAGATGAGGGCGAGCCGGGCGTAGCGGTCGGCCTGCTCGGGGTCGTCGGCGATGAAGCAGGCCGAGGCCATCGAGATGTGGTCGAAGAGCTTGGAGCGGTCGTGTCCGTCGCTCCGCAGGTCCAGGGCGAGCCTGGCGTGGTGCTGGGCGGTGGCCGCCGCCGACGGGTCGTGGTCGGCGAGGGTGCGGTAGGCGAGGGCCTGCATGCCGTGCATGTCGGCCTCGTCGAAGCTCTGCATCCAGCTCGGCGTCTCGTCGTGCTTGTCGGAGACGAAGAGGTCCTCGGCCTCGCCCAGGGTGCGGCGCATCGCCTGCCCCCGGCCCATCGACGCCTGCGCCCACGCCTCGATGGTGTGGAACATCGCCTGGGTGCGCGGCAAAAGCCGTTCTCCCGCACCGGACTTGGCGAGCTCCATCAGGTCGAGGGCGTCGTCGGGGCGGCCCAGGTGGACCATCTGGCGGGCGGCGCGGGAGAGCGCCTCGCCGGCGCGGGGCCGGTCGCCGCTCTCGCGGGCCGCGTGGGCGGCGATGAGGAAGTACCGCTGGGCGGTGGGTTCGAGGCCCACGTCGTGGGACATCCAGCCCGCCAGGACGGCGAGGTTGGCGGCGACGTCCCAGAGCCGGCGCTGGAGGTGGTCGGCGTGGCGGTAGGCGAGCATGCCGCCGACCTCGTTGAGCTGGCCGACCACCGCCTTGCGCTGGAGGCCGCCGCCCCTGGAGGCGTCCCAGGCCCGGAAGATCTTGACCGACTGCTCCAGCGCCTCGATCTCCTCGGAGCCGATGGGGGCGGCCTCGTAGCGGTCGAAGCCGGCGGGGTCGGCGTGGTACGGATCGGTGGCGCGGGGCGCCGCGGCGGGGCGGGAGGGCTCGGTCCTGAGCCAGTCGTTCAGGGAGCTGTTGAGTGCGGATCCGGCGGTGAGCGCGATACCCGCGCCCATCAGGCCGCGTCGGTTGAGCATGAGGTCCATTCCCGTGAATTCGGTGAGGACCGCAGCCGTACGGTCGGGAGCCCAGGGCATTCCGTCAGGGTTCTCGTCGTTGTTCCTGACGGCCTGCCGCGTTCCGGCACGCCCGCGTCGTACGAACCCGAGGTCCTCGATGGTCACGACACGACCGAGTCGCTCGGTGAACAGGGCGGCCAGCACCCGGGGTACGGGATCGCGCGGGGTCTCTCCCCTGTCGATCCAGCGTCGCACCCGCGAGGTGTCGGTCGACAGTTGGGGATGGCCCATGGCCGCCGCCTGTCGGTTGACCAGTCTCGCGAGTTCGCCCTTGGACCAGCCGGCGAGGCCGAAGAGGTCCGCCAGGCGGGTGTTGGTCTGTCCTGTCACGTCTAAGCCCCCAGGTTCTCGGCTGAGTTGACAGTAGCCCGCTGTCATAGGGCTGGCGACTATTCGCCAGGGTTCGCCAGGGTGCGCTCGATGTTCCGCCACCCGCGCGCGGGTGTCAGGTAGGTATGCGCCACCCCGCCCCGTCGACCGGCCCTCATTTTCCCCAGGGTGCGGACCGGGGGCGGGCGGGGGCGACGCACGCGATTCGTCGGCACACGAAGGGATCTGTCACCTCCATGTACACAGCATCGTCCTCCGTGTCCGCCCCGCCCCGGCCGCAGACCCGCCTGGTGCCGGCCGGTGCCGGACCGTACCTCGCCCCCGCGCAGCGGGCCGTGCGTCCGCGGTCCTGGGCGGCCGGGACCGGCACCGGACCCGGTGCCCAGGTCAGTGGCAGGATCGACCTCTCCGGTCCGCAGGGGGCGCAGCTGAAGGTCGCCATCGCCTCGGTGCAGCGGATCTGCCCGGAGTTCAATCCGGTGCAGGTGCTGCGCCGCAGCGGCCGGTCCGTCCTGATCGTCGGGACGACCGGACGCATGACGGCGGTGGCGAAGTGTTTACTGGACCACTCCCCCGCGTGGGTCGAGCGGTTCCGGCACGAAATAGCTTCCTACCGTTCTTTCGTACGCCACCGTCCGCCGGTGCGCGCGCCGCGGCTGATCGCGGCGGACCCGGAGAACTGCGTCCTGGTGATCGAGCGGATGCCGGGACGGGCCGCGGCCCTGTCGCGCCACCCCGTGGAGGCCCCGCCGAGGGCCGACGTGCGGGCGGCGCTCGGGGCGATCGCCCGGCTGAACGCCTGGCGTCCGCCGGCCGGGACCTTCGACGCGCCGCTGGACTACGGGACGCGGATCGCCCGCTACCACGAGCTGGGTCTCTTCACCGACCGTGACCGTGACGACCTGCAGAAGCTGCTGCACGGCCTGGCCCACGCGGGCGGCCGGCAGGGCATGGGTCAGTTCTGCCACGGTGACGCCCTGCTCTCCAACATCCTCCTCTCCCCCGCCGGCCCGGTCCTCGTGGACTGGGAGCACGCGGGCTGGTACCTCCCCGGCTACGACCTGGCGACGTTGTGGACGGTGCTCGGCGACGCGCCGCTGGCCCGGCGGCAGATCAGCCAGATGGCCCAGCAGCAGGGCCCGGCGGCCCGGGACGCCTTCCTGGTGAACCTGATGCTGGTGCTGACGCGGGAGATCCGCACGTACGAGACGGCCGTGCAGCGGACCATCAAGGAGGCCCCGCCGGCGGGTTCGGTGCCGATGAGCTCGGGGGCGCTGGCCCCCGGGGAGGAACAGCGGCTGCTGCTGAGGCGGCTGCACGACGACTGCGCCATGGCACGGCGGGCCGTGCGCGCGGCGGTCGGGACGCGCTGAGCGTCCCTGCCGCGAGGCGGGGGCCGCGCCGCGCACCCGGTGCCGACACACCGGGAGTGCGGCGCTTCGCCATGTCCGGGGACACGGCCGACGCACGCTCATTGGTCGAGACCACCGACGCGCCGCCGGTGGGCGGGCCGTCATCGCGAAAGTCGCCCCGATCGGCCCACACGGCCGCGCTGACGTGGGAAGTCACCTGCGGCGAGGGGTGATTGACGGATGGTCCGGGAGCCGCTACCCCTGTACGGGTTCGGTTCCCGCACGCCCCCGTGTCACCCCCCGCCCCTGGAGGCTGCCTTGCTCCGTTCCGCGTCCCGAGGCCGTGTGCTCTCGCTCGCCGCGTCCGCCGCCCTGCTCCTCCCACTGCTCTCGGGCGCGCCACCGGCCGGTGCCGACGCGCCCGAGGCGGACTCGCTCCAGAGCCGGTTCGCGGCGGCGGCCGAACGCCACGGCGTGCCCGTCAGCGTGCTGCTCGCCGTCTCGTACCTCCAGTCGCGCTGGGACGGGCACGCCGGCGCGCCCAGCGTGACCGGTGGCTACGGGCCGATGCACCTCACCGACACGGCGACGGCGCTGGCCCGTTCCCTTCCGCACCACTCGGCGGACGGCGAGGACGCGCGAGGGGACGCCGCCCGGCCCGCCCGCACCGTGGCGGAGACCGCCCCGCCCAGGCCGGAGGAGCTGCCCGCGCGGCTGCGGACCCTGGAGCGGGCCTCGGCGCTCTCCGGGATCCCGGCGGAGGAGCTGCGGACCTCGACGGCGGCGAACATCGAGGGCGGCGCGGCCCTGCTCGCCGCGGCCCAGCGGGAGGCCGGTATCGCGCCGAGCGCGGACCCGGCCGACTGGTACGGGGCGGTGGCGCGGTACTCGGGCGCCGACGACACGGCCACGGCGGCGGCGTACGCGAACGACGTCTTCGACGTGATCAGGACCGGCGAGGCGCGGGTCACGGACAGCGGGCAGCGGGTCGCGCTGCCCGCGGCTCCGTCGGTGGCCCCGGAGACCGGCCAGGTGGCCGCGCTCGGGCTGCGCGCGCCGGAGCGGGGCCCGGTGGAGTGCCCGACGACGGTGGCGTGCGAGTGGATCCCGGCGCCGTACGAGGAGTTCGGCGACGGCGACTACGGCAACCACGACAAGGCGGACCGTCCGGTCTCGCAGTCGATCGACTACATCGTGGTCCACGACACCGAGGCGACCTGGGACGTCACCCTGAAGCTGGTGCAGGACCCGACGTACGTCTCCTGGCAGTACTCGCTCCGCTCCTCGGACGGCCACGTCGCCCAGCACCTGCCGCTGAAGGACGTCGGCTGGCACGCGGGGAACTGGTACGTGAACGCCAAGTCGGTGGGCCTGGAGCACGAGGGCTTCCTGACGGCGCCGGACTCCTGGTACACGGAGGCGATGTACCGGTCCTCCGCGCGGCTCGTGCGGTACCTGGCGAAGCGGTACGACATCCCGCTGGACCGGCAGCACGTCATCGGGCACGACAACGTCCCGGGCACGGTGACGTCGTCGATCCGCGGCATGCACACCGACCCGGGGCCCTACTGGGACTGGGCGCACTACTTCCGGCTGCTCGGGCGGCCGCTGACGCCGAGCGCGGGCCCCCGGGCCGGTGTGGTGACGATCCGGCCGGAGTACGGCGAGAACCGGCCCGTGTACACGGGGTGCGCGGCCGCCGGGGAGGCGTGCGCGCCGCACGGCAGCGGCGCCGTGCGCCTGCACACCGCGCCGAGCGCCGACGCGCCCCTGGTGAAGGACATCGGACTGCGGCCCGGCGGGCAGGACTCGACGACCGGGGTCAACGACACCGGGGCGCGGGCGACGACGGGGCAGAGCTACGCGGTGGCGGAGCGCCGGGCCGACTGGACGGCGATCTGGTACCTGGGGCAGAAGGCGTGGTTCCACGACCCGGAGGCGGCGCCGACGGCGGTGAACGCGCGCGGGCGGGTGCTGACGCCCAGGGAGGGGCTGGCGGAGATCCCGGTGTACGGGCGGGCCTATCCGGAGGCGTCGGCGTATCCGGCGGGGGTCCCGGTGCAGGCGGTGTCGCCGCTGCCCTACCGGCTGCTCGCGGGACAGCGGTACGTGGTGGGCGGCAAGACGCCCGGGGAGTACTACTACGCACCGGTGTTCGACAGCAGCAACCACCGGGTCGTGCGCGGAGAGCAGGGGTACTACCAGATCCAGTTCGGCCATCGCATCGCCTTCGTGAACGCCGCTGACGTGCGGGTTTCCCAGGGCTGAGCGGGTTTGGCCGAAAAGCGTGGGGTGGTGTCGGGGCTCCCCTCCGACACCACCCTTTCCTGTGCTCATACGACTATTCCCGACCCCGGGTTCGGCGACCGGGGCAGGGGTAAGGCTGGGCCGGAACAGCACCCCTCCCCCGGAAAGGCCCGTCCGCACATGCCTCAGCCCTTCGTCATGCCGGATTTCTATGTCCCGTATCCGGCGCGCCTCAATACCCATGTGGAGGCCGCCCGGACGCACACCCGGGACTGGGCCCGCGCGATGGGGATGCTGGAGGGCTCGGGGGTCTGGGAGACGGCCGACCTCGACGCGCACGACTACGCGCTGCTCTGCGCCTACACCCACCCGGACTGCGACGAGGACACGCTGAACCTCGTCACCGACTGGTACACGTGGGTCTTCTTCTTCGACGACCACTTCCTGGAGGTCTTCAAGCGCGCCCAGGACCGGGCGGCCGGCAAGGAGTACCTCGACCGGCTGCCGCACTTCATGCCGGCCGACCCCGCCACCGGCATGCCCGAGCCCACCAACCCCGTCGAGGCCGGCCTCGCCGACCTGTGGCGGCGCACCGTCCCCGCCATGTCCGACGGCTGGCGGCTGCGCTTCGCCGAGGCCACCGAGGCCCTCCTCTACGAGTCCCTGTGGGAGCTCGACAACATCAACGAGGGCCGGATCGCCAACCCGCTCGAGTACGTCGAGATGCGGCGCAAGGTCGGCGGAGCCCCCTGGTCCGCCGGGCTGGTGGAGTACGCCGCCGGGGCCGAGGTCCCCGACCGGGTCGCCCGCTCCCGTCCGCTGCGCGTCCTCCGGGACGCCTTCTCGGACGCCGTCCACCTGCGCAACGACCTCTTCTCGTACCAGCGCGAGGTCGAGGACGAGGGCGAGAACAGCAACGGCGTGCTCGTCCTGGAGCACTTCCTCGGCTGCTCCACCCAGGAGGCCGCGGAGGCCGTCAACGACCTGCTGACCTCACGGGTCCAGCAGTTCGAGAACACCGCGCTCACCGAAGTGCCCGCGCTGGCCGTGCGGGAGGGCCTCACACCGCTGGAGTGCGCGGCGATCGGCGCGTACACCAAGGGCCTCCAGGACTGGCAGTCCGGCGGCCACGAGTGGCACATGCGCTCCAGCCGGTACATGAACGAGGGCATGGCCGACGGCACCGTCGACGCGTCGGCCGCCGGCGCCCCCGCCCTCGGCACCGGGATCCTCGACATCCGCACCCTGCTCGGCGGGCGGCCCGCCGAGGGCCGGCTGCGCAGCCTCACCCACACGCCTCACCAGGCCGTCGGCCCCCTCCCCCTGCCCGACTTCGACCTGCCGTACCCCCTCGCGCTCAGCCCGCACCACCAGGAGGCGAAGCGGCGCTCCGAGGACTGGGCCGAGGCGGTGGGGCTGCTCGACGACATCTGGGACCGGCCGCTGATGGAGGGCTTCGACCTCGCCCTCTGCTCGGCCGGCATCGACCCCGACGCCACCCTGGAGGAGCTGGAGCTCAGCGCCCTCTGGCTGACCTGGGGCACCTACGCCGACGACTACTACCCGCTGGTCTTCGGACGCTCCCGCGACCTGGCGGGGGCGCGGGCGCAGACCGCCCGGCTGAAGGCGTGCCTGCCGGTGGACGACCCCGCCTCGGCCCGGGAGTTCGCGGGGAACCCGCTGGAGCGGGGGCTCGCCGACGTGTGGGCGCGGACCGCCGGACCGATGGGCCCCGAGGCGCGGTCCGAGCTGTGGACCTCACTGGACCTCATGCTGGAGAGCTGGATGTGGGAGCTGCACAACCAGGCGCAGCACCGCGTGCCCGACCCGGTCGACTACGTGGAGATGCGCCGCAGCACCTTCGGTTCCGAACTCACCATGCTGATGGGCCGGTTGCGCAAGGGCGACGTGCTGCCGGAAGCGCTGCACCGCTCGGGCACGGTCCGCAGCCTGGAGAGCGCGGTGGCGGACTACGGGGCGCTGGTCAACGACCTCTTCTCGTACCAGAAGGAGGTCGAGGTGGAGGGCGAGCTGCACAACTCCGTCCTCGTCCTGGAGAAGTTCTTCGACGTCGACCGGGACACCGCCGCCGGCATGGTGCACGAGCTGATGCGCGGCCGCCTGCGCCAGTACGAGCACCTGAAGCGGCGTGAGGTACCGCTGATGTACGCCCACTTCGAGCTGGACGAGGAGGGCAGGGCCGCCTTCGAGGCGCGGCTGCGGGAGCTGGAGGAGTGGCTGGCCGGGGTGCTGCACTGGCACCGGAGCGTACGGCGGTACGGCGCCGGTGACGTGCGGTCGGGCGCCGGGACCCCGCTGCTCCGCGACCGCTCCGGCGGCACGGCGCCGGAGGCGGACTGGACCGTGCCGCAGGGGCTCGGCACCACGGCGGCGCGCGTCGCGACCGCCTTCGCCGGCGTCCCGTCCTGACACGCGTGAGGGCCGCCC
>NZ_JBHTST010000165.1:0-16950 GCF_042794995.1 Streptomyces sp. NPDC056503 | reverse complement strand
GTACGTGGGGGTCGTTATTTGCGCGGCTCCGCGGGTTGTTCTTCACCCTACTACAATCCGGGGGGCCCCCCGCCCGGACACACATCCGGGCGGGGGCACCGCTGGTGAGGCTCGTTACGTTGCCTCGGAGGCGCAGAGCCTTACGAGCCCTTACAGACCGAGGTCCACCTCGAACTCGCCGGCCTCCAGGATCGCCTTGACGGCCGTCAGGTAGCGGGCGGCGTCGGCGCCGTCCACCAGACGGTGGTCGTACGACAGCGACAGGTAGGTCATGTCGCGGATGCCGATGACCGTGCCCTCGGCGGTCTCGATGACGGCCGGACGCTTCACCGTGGCACCGATGCCCAGGATGGCGACCTGGTTCGGCGGGACGATGACGGTGTCGAACAGCGCACCGCGCGAACCGGTGTTGGAGATGGTGAAGGTGGCGCCGGCCAGGTCGTCCGGCGTGATCTTGCCGGCGCGGACGGCGCCCGCGAGCTCCGCGGTCTTCTTGGAGATACCGGCGATGTTGAGGTCGCCCGCACCCTTGATGACCGGGGTCATCAGACCCTTCTCGGAGTCCACCGCGATCCCGATGTTCTCGGAGTCGAAGTAGGTGATCGTGCCCTCGTCCTCGTTGATCCGGGCGTTGATGACCGGGTGGGCCTTCAGCGCCTGGGCCGCCGCCTTCACGAAGAACGGCATCGGGGAGAGCTTGACGCCCTCACGGGCGGCGAAGGAGTCCTTGGCACGGCCGCGCAGCTTCATCAGCTTGGTGATGTCGACCTCGACGACCGAGGTCAGCTGGGCCTGGCCGTGCAGCGCCTTCATCATGTTGTCGCCGATGACCTTGCGCATGCGGGTCATCTTGACGGTCTGACCGCGCAGCGGGGAGGCCTCGAGGGCCGGGGCCTTCGACGCGGCGGCCGGAGCGGCGGCGACGGGGGCCGGGGCGGCCTTCTTGGCCTCGGCGGCCGCGAGGACGTCCTGCTTGCGGATGCGGCCGCCGACGCCGGAGCCCTTGACGGACGCCAGGTCGACGCCGTTCTCGGTGGCGAGCTTGCGGACCAGCGGGGTCACGTAGGCGCCGTCCTCCGCCGGAGCGGCGGCCGGGGCCGGCGTGGCCGGGACCGGGGTGACCACGGCCGGCGCGATCGACGGCGCGGCCGGGGCGGCCGGAGCCTGCGCCGGGGCGGCGACGGGCGCGGCCGGGGCGACCGGCGCGGGGGCCGGGGCGGCCGGGGCCTCGGCGGCCGGGGCCTCGGCGACCGGCGCCGGAGCGGCGGCCGGCTCGGCGGCCGGGGCCGGGGCAGCGGCGGGGGCGCCGGTGCCGTCGTCGATGATGGCGAGCTCGGCGCCCACCTCGACGGTCTCGTCCTCGGCCACCTTGATGGAGGCGAGGATGCCGGAGGCGGGGGCGGGGATCTCGGTGTCGACCTTGTCGGTCGAGACCTCGAGCAGCGGCTCGTCAGCCTCGACGCGCTCGCCCTCGGCCTTGAGCCAGCGGGTGACGGTGCCCTCGGTGACGCTCTCGCCGAGCGCCGGCAGGGTTACGGAAACCGACATGGTTTCAGTTGCTCCTAACGAATTGCGGAAGTTGGTCGTCGCGCCCTGTTGTTGACGTGAGCGTCAGTCGTGTGCGTGCAGAGGCTTGCCGGCCAGGGCCAGGTGGGCCTCGCCGAGCGCCTCGTTCTGGGTCGGGTGGGCGTGGATGAGCTGCGCGACCTCGGACGGCAGCGCCTCCCAGTTGTAGATCAGCTGCGCCTCGCCGACCTGCTCGCCCATGCGGTCACCGACCATGTGGACGCCGACCACGGCACCGTCCTTGACCTGGACGAGCTTGATCTCGCCCGCGGTCTTCAGGATCTTGCTCTTGCCGTTGCCGCCGAGGTTGTACTTGAGGGCGACGACCTTGTCCGCGCCGTACAGCTCCTTGGCCTTGGCCTCGGTGATGCCGACGGAGGCGACCTCGGGGTGGCAGTACGTCACCCGCGGCACGCCGTCGTAGTCGATCGGGACGGTCTTCAGGCCGGCCAGCCGCTCCGCCACGAGGATGCCCTCGGCGAAGCCGACGTGCGCGAGCTGGAGGGTCGGGACCAGGTCGCCGACCGCGGAGACGGTGGGCACGTTGGTACGCATGTACTCGTCGACCAGGACGTAGCCGCGGTCCATCGCGACGCCCTGCTCCTCGTACCCGAGGCCGGCCGAGACCGGGCCGCGGCCGATGGCGACGAGCAGCACCTCGGCCTCGAAGGTCTTGCCGTCGGCGAGGGTGACCCTGACGCCGCTCTCGGTGTACTCGGCGCTCTGGAAGAAGGTGCCGAGGTTGAACTTGATGCCCCGCTTGCGGAAGGCGCGCTCCAGCAGCTTCGAGCTGTTCTCGTCCTCGACGGGGACGAGGTGCTTCATGCCCTCGATGACCGTCACGTCGGTGCCGAAGGACTTCCACGCGGAGGCGAACTCGACGCCGATCACACCGCCGCCGAGGATGATGGCGGACTGCGGCACACGGTCCAGGGTGAGGGCGTGGTCCGAGGTGATGACGCGGTTGCCGTCGATCTCCAGGCCGGGCAGGGACTTCGGCACGGAGCCGGTGGCGAGGAGGACGTGGCGGCCCTCGACCCGGCGTCCGTCGACGTCGACCGAGGTGGGGGAGGACAGGTGGCCGGTGCCCTCGATGTAGGTGACCTTGCGCGAGGCGACGAGACCCTGCAGACCCTTGTAGAGGCCCGCGATCACGTCGTCCTTGTACTTGTGCACGGCCTTGATGTCGATGCCGTCGAAGGAGGCCTTGACACCGAACTGCTCCGCCTCGCGCGCCTGGTCGGCGACCTCGCCGGCGTGGAGCAGGGCCTTCGTCGGGATGCAGCCGTTGTGCAGGCAGGTGCCGCCGAGCTTGTTCTTCTCGATGAGTGCGACGTCCAGGCCCAGCTGCGCTCCGCGCAGCGCCGCGGCGTAACCGCCGCTACCGCCGCCGAGGATCACTAGGTCGAAAACGGTGCTGGCGTCGTTCGCCACGTCACGTCCTCCATGCATGTGCGCTCGTCGCCGGTCGTCGATGACCCGGCGGCGGCTCCGGTGTCCGGCCGCATTATTTCGGCCCTGTGGTGGGGGCCCTGTCCTGCCGAGAACCCATCTTCGCACTTGTTGACGGATGGCGGGACGCGGGGCCGGTGGATGAGACCGGCCGATCCTCCGTGCGGGCGGTCGGCGGGGCGTACGAAGCTACGGATTTCGTCGTCGGCGAACAACGACGGAAGGCCCCGGGCGCGAACGCCCGGGGCCTCCCACCGGCGGGCTCAGAGCTCGCCGGCCGCCGTCAGCTCGGCGAGACGGACCAGGGTGCGGACCGAGGAGCCGGTGCCGCCCTTGGGGGTGTAGCCGTACGGGGCGCCCTCGTGGAAGGCCGGGCCCGCGATGTCCAGGTGGGCCCAGGTGATGCCCTCGCCCACGAACTCCTGCAGGAAGAGGCCGGCGATCAGGCCGCCGCCCATCCGGACGCCCATGTTGGCCATGTCGGCGGTGGGGGAGTCCATGGTCTTGCGGAGCTCGGCCGGGAGCGGCATCGGCCAGGACTGCTCGCCGACCTCGCCCGCGATCTCGTGGATCGCGGTCCGGTAGTCGTCGTCGTTGGCCATGATGCCGAAGGTGGAGGTGCCGAGCGCGAGGACCATGGCGCCGGTCAGGGTCGCCACGTCGACGATCGCGTCCGGGTGCTCCTCGGACGCCTTGGCGATCGCGTCGGCGAGGACGAGCCGGCCCTCGGCGTCGGTGTTGAGGACCTCGACGGTCTTGCCGCTGTACATGCGCAGGACGTCACCCGGGCGGGTGGCGGAGCCGGACGGCATGTTCTCGGCGAGGGCGAGCCAGCCCGTGACGTTGACCTCCAGGCCGAGGCGGGCCGCGGCGACGACGGCGGCGAACACGGCGGCGGCGCCGCTCATGTCGCACTTCATCGTCTCGTTGTGACCGGCCGGCTTGAGGGAGATGCCGCCCGAGTCGTAGGTGATGCCCTTGCCGACCAGGGCGAGGGACCTCTCCGCCTTCGGGTGGGTGTAGGCGATGCGGACCAGGCGCGGCGGGTTCACCGAGCCGATGCCGACGCCGAGGATGCCGCCGTAGCCGCCCTTGGCGAGCGCCTTCTCGTCGAGGACCTGGACCTTGAGGCCGTGCTCCTTGCCGGCCGCCTGGGCGGCGGCGGCGAAGGCGGCGGGGGTGAGGTCGTTCGGCGGGGTGTTGATCAGGTCGCGGGCGCGGTTGATCTCCTCGGCCACGGCCAGGGCGCGGTCCGCGGCGGCCTTGTGGGCCTTGTCACGCGGCTTGGCGCCGAGCAGCGCCACCTCGGCCAGCGGCTTCTTGCCGTCCTTCGCCTGCTCCTGGTAGGCGTCGAAGGAGTACGCGCCCAGCAGCGCGCCCTCCGCGATCGCGCCGGCGTCCTCGGCGGAGGCGACGGGCAGCGCGAACGCCGCCTTCTTCGAGCCGAAGAGGACACGGGCGGCGGTGCCGGCGGCGCGGCGCAGGGTCTCGGAGCCGTACGACTCGCCTTCCTCGGGGGCGGAGCCGAGGCCGACGGCGAGCACGAGGGGGGCCTTCAGGCCGGCGGGCGCGGGCAGCTTGGTCGCCTCACCCTCTCCACCCGAGGCACCCAGGGTCTCCAGGACGGCGGCGAGCCGGCCGTCGAACGCCTTGTCGACGGCCTCCGCGCCCGGGGCGACGACCAGCGTCTTCCCGGCCTTCGCGACACCGACGACGAGGGCGTCGGCACGCAGCGTCGCCGCTCCGGCAGTGCTGAGAGTGAGAGCAGTCACGGTGGTGAATTCTCGCTTCCATTGAGTTCTGTGGCGGTCGAGGGATGGGCCGACCGAGCCCGCCGCATCGTATTTCGGCCCGATGAGCGCCGAGAACGAGCCTACGCTCGCTCACCCGGTTCGCTCACCGCGGCTTCGATTCACTCATCCGAGGTGTCTCTTTCATGTTTGTCCTTCCGGCTGCCGCGCCGACGCCACACTCGCCTCATTCACGCAAGCGCGGCACTCACGCCTTCGCTTCATCTCCACAGGTCCCCCCGCGCCGGGGGCCCTGCCGAGGGGGGACACCACACCATGCACGCGAACAGATCCCGCATGCCCGCGGCCGCGCCGAGGAAGTCCGGAAAGCAGGGGGTGCCGCGCCGCGCGGGCCGCACCGCCGGGGCCCTCGCCGCCGCCGCGCTCCTCGCCACCGTGGTCCCGTCCGCGCAGGCCGCGGCCGCCCCGGCGCCCCGGATCGACCTCACCGTCCTGGTCGTCGACGACGGCGGCAGCGCGATCGAGGCCATCACCGCCGAGCTGAAGGGCTCCGGCGTCCCGTACCGCACCGTGGACCTGAACGACCCGAACCGCCCCGTCCTCACCCCGGCCTTCCTCAGCGACACGGTCGACGGCCGGCCCCGCGCCAGGTACCAGGGCGTCGTCCTGCCCCACGAGAGCGCCTTCGGCCCCGACTCCGCCGAGCACACCGCCCTCCAGACGTACGAGCGGAACTTCGGCATCCCGCAGGTCGACGCGTACACCTGGTCCCACCCCGGCGTGGGCCTCGACTACACCACCGAGGGCGGCTGGTCCGGCGTCCTCGACGGCGTCACCGCGGGCGTCACCCCGGCCGGGAAGTCCGGTCCCTTCGGCTACCTCGCCGGCAGCCTGGCCTTCGAGGACAACGACCCGGCGGTCTCCGAGAGCTACGGCTACGCGGGCCGCCCCCGGGCCGGCTTCACCAGCTACGTCGACATCCCCGTCGACGGCGGCCGGGCCAGCCTGGTCGGCGAGTACACCGCCGACGGGCGCCGCGAACTGGTCGTCACCTTCGCCTACAACCAGTACCAGCGGCAGTTCCGCGCCCTCTCCCGGGGCATCGTCGAATGGCTCACCCAGGGCGTCCACCTCGGCCAGTCCCGGAACTACCTCTCCGTCCACGTCGACGACGTCTTCGCCCCCGACGCCCGCTGGGACGCCGTGCGCGACTGCACCCCCGGCGACCTCGACTGCGTCGGCGGCGACGGGGAGGCGGAGAACCCCATCCGGATGACCGCCGCCGACGCCACCTACGCCGCCGCCTGGCAGAAGGCCTCCGGCTTCACCCTCGACATGGTCTACAACGGCGGCCAGGGCGAGCAGTGGAAGACCGAGCACGGCGGCACCGACCCGCTCGCCGCCCGGCTGATCGCCGACCGCGCCCAGTACCGCTGGATCAACCACACCTACACCCACCCCTTCCTCGGCTGCGTCCAGGACAACACCACCGTCCCCTGGCAGTGCGCGAAGAACGCCTCCGGCGCCACCCTCTGGGTGAGCCGCGCCGCGCTCTCCGCCCAGATCCGCGACAACGTCAACTGGGCCGTCGGCAAGGGCATCTCCGTCGACCGCTCCGAACTCGTCACCGGCGAGCACTCCGGCCTGAAGACCCTGCCCCAGCAGCCCGTCGACAACCCCAACCTCGCCGGCGCCCTCGCCGACAACGGCGTGAAGTGGACGGCGAGCGACAACTCCCGCGAGCCCCGCCAGCGGGCCGTCGGCGCCGCCAGGACCGTGCCCCGGCACCCCATGAACGTGTACTACAACGTCGGCACCGCCGCCGAGATGGCCGACGAGTACAACTGGATCTACACCTCCCGCGCCGACGGCGGCAGCGGCGCCTGCGAGGACAACCCGGCCTCCACCTGCCTGCCCGCGCCGCTCGACACGGCCACCGGCTACGCGGCGTACATCGTCCCGCAGGAGGCCCGCACCGCCCTCGGCCACGTCATCGCCAACGACCCCCGGCCGCACTACGTCCACCAGTCGAACCTGGCCGAGGAGCGCCTCCTCTACCCGGTCCTCGACCGGGTCCTCGCCGACTACCGGGCGCTCTTCGCCGGCAACACCCCGATCGTGAACCCCCGTCAGAAGGACGTCGGCACCGAGCTGGCCCGCCGCGACGCCTGGGACGCCGCCCTCGCCGCCGGCAAGGTCACCGCCTACCGCGTCGGCGACACGGTCACCGTCAAGGCGCCCTCCGGAGTCCAGGTCCCCGTCACCGCCCCCGAGGGCACCCGCAAGCAACTCCTCCTCGGCACCGCCGCCTTCGGCACCGCCTACGCCGGCAGCCGCTCCGCCTGGACCGCGCCCGAACTGCTCCAGACCGCCGTCACACTCCAGCTCCCGACCGCCTGACCAGCACGTTCTGGGGGGACACGCACATGCCGAGCAGTGGCCGTCACGTCACCATGCTCACCGAAGGCACCTACCCGCACGTCCACGGCGGCGTCAGCACCTGGTGCGACCAGCTCGTCCGGGGCATGCCCGAGGTCACCTTCGAGATCCTCGCCCTCACCGGCAGCGGCCGCGAACCCGTCACCTGGGAACTGCCGCCCAACATCGCCCGGCACACCGCGTTCCCCCTCTGGGGCCACCCGCGGGGACCGGCCGCGCCCACCCGGGCGCGCCGGCCCCCGCGGGGGCGCGAACGCCGCCGCTTCCTCGCCGCCTACGAGCACTTCCTGCTCGCCCTCCTCGACCCGGAGGCCGGCCACGACCTCGCCGGTCCCCTCTACGAGCTGGCCGCCCTCGCCCGCGACGGCCGGCTCACCCCGGCCCTGCGCTCCGAGGCGGCCCTCCGCTCCCTCATGTGGATCTGGACCATGCCGCACCTGCCGACGCGTGCGGCCGGGCCCACCGTCCACGACGCCCTCACCGCCACCGACCTGCTCGAACACGCCCTGCGGCCGCTCGGTGCCCGGATAGCCGACGGCAGCGTGGCGCACGCCGTCTCCAGCGGCCTCGCCACCCTGCCCGCGCTCGCCGCGCAGCACTTCGAAGGGGTGCCCTTCCTGCTCACCGAACACGGCATCTACCTCCGCGAGCGCTACCTCGGCTACCGCACCGAGGCCCAGCGCTGGCCCGTCAAGGCCCTCATGCTCGGCTTCTACCGCGAGCTCAACTCCCTGGGCTACCGCAAGGCCGACCTCATCACCCCCTGCAACCAGTACAACCGGCGCTGGGAGGAGCGCGGCGGAGCCCCCGCCGACCGCATCCGCACCGTCTACAACGGCGTCGACCCCGCCCTCTTCCCCGAGGCCGGCCCCGAGCCGGAGACCCCGACGCTGAGCTGGTGCGG
Organism: Streptomyces sp. NPDC056503; assembly: GCF_042794995.1. NCBI lineage: Bacteria > Bacillati > Actinomycetota > Actinomycetes > Kitasatosporales > Streptomycetaceae > Streptomyces > Streptomyces sp. NPDC056503. The sequence goes on along the minus strand of NZ_JBHTST010000165.1, from coordinate 8,838 downwards.
CCGGGTCGACCCGATCAAGGACCTGGAGACCCTGATCCGGGCGTACGCGATCTCCCGCGCCGAACTCCCTGAGCTGAGGCTCCGCCTCTTCGGCCCCGTCCCCGCAGGCAACGAGGACTACCGCACCCTCCTGGAGAAGCTCGCCGCCGAACTCGGCGTCGCCGACGGCGTCTCCTTCGAGGGCCGCGTCTCCGACGTGCCCTCCGCCTACGCGGCCGGCAGCGTGGTGATGCTCTCCTCCATCAGCGAGGGCTTCCCCTTCTCCCTCATCGAGGCCATGTCCTGCGGCCGGGCCACCGTGTCGACGGACGTCGGAGGGGTGCGGGAGGCGGTCGGCGACGCCGGCGTCGTCGTCCCGCCCCGCGAACCGGCGGTCATGGCCGCCGCCGTCTCCGCGCTGCTGCGCGACGGCGGCCGCCGCGCCGAGCTCGGCCGGCAGGCCCGGCAGCGGGTCATCGACGAGTTCACCCTGCACCGCTCGGTCGACGGCTTCCGCCGCATCTACCGCGAACTCGCCGCCCCCCGCGGCCCCGTGCCGCCGCCCGCCGCCCCGCCGCTGCGCCTCAGCATCCCGTCCCCGCGCCGAGGCGCGCCCCGAGTCCCCGAAGGCACCCCGGCATGAGCGGCTCCCTCTGGCTGAAGCCCCCGACCACCACCCCGCCCCTGCCGGCCCCGCCCCGCCCGGCTCCCGCCCCGGACCCGGCCGCCGCCGTCCCGGACCCGGACCCGGCCGGTACCGCCCCGGACCCGCTCGACGCGCTCGCCGTCCGGCTGGACGCGTTCGTGGCGGCCGCCGTGCACCCGGACGAGATAGCCGCGCTGCTCGAATCGGACGGCATGACCGACGACCACATCCGGCTCGCCTACGGGCGGAACGATTCCTTCGAGCTCGCCGAGGACCTGTACGCGCGCGTGCGCCGGTGTCACCCCGAACCGCCCCCGCCGGACGGCGGCCCCGCCTGGGCCGAAGGGCTCGGCGGCTGCCTGCTGCGCGGTCTCGTCTTCGCCCTGCCCGGACTCGCCTACGTCCTCGCCGGACCGCTGCTCGCCGGACCACAGGGGCGGTACGGGCTGCCCGCCGGCACCGTCCCGCTGCTCGCCGGGGCCGTCACCGGCTGGGTCTGGAACCAGGCCCTCTCCCACCGCGCCTACACCTGGCTCGGCCTCGGCGACCGGGCCGCCGCCGCCCGCGCCCTGCTCGCCGGCGCCCCGGCCGGCGCGCTCGCCGGCACCGCCGTCGCCCTCTTCGCCGCCCGGGACGGCGAACTGCCCGCCGCCGTCTTCGCCGCCGGCCAGTCGCTCTACCTCGCCGCCGCCACCGTCCTGCTCGTCCTCGGCCGCGAACGGGCCCTGCTCGCCGCCCTGCTGCCGCTCCTCGGCGCCCTCCCGGCACTCCGCTGGGACCTGCCCGACCCTCTCCGCGTCGCCCTGCCGGGCCTCTCGCTCGCCGCCGCCTGCCTCGTCGCCGCCCGCGCGCTGCGACCCGGCGCAGGGCGCGGCGCCGCGGGGCGGGGCGGACCGCCGCTCGCGGCCTCGGTCCCGTACGGCCTCTTCGGCCTCGGCAGCGGTGTGCTCGTCCTCCACGCCGGGCTCGGCGACTCCCTGGCCACCGGCACCGGCGCGGTGATCGCGCTCACCCTCTCCATGGGGCCCGCCGAATGGCTCCTGCACCGCTTCCGGGGCGCCGGCCTCACCCGGCTGCGCACCCTCACCACCGCCCGCGAGTTCCGCCGTGCCGTCACCGGCACCCTGGTCCTCTGCCTCGGCGGCTACCTCACCGTGCTGCTCGCCCTCACCCTCGCCGCGACCCTGCTCTGGCCCGACACCCCCTGGCCCACCCCGGCCCGGCTGCTCGCCCTCCTCCTCATCGGCACCGTCCTCTGGCTGGGACTCCTCCTCCAGGCCTTCGGCGCCGTCACCGCCGCCGCCGCGGTCTGTCTGCTGGCCGCCGCCGCGCAGACCCTCGAACCGGCGGCGGGCCCGCTCGCCGCCGGGGGAGCGGCGGCCGTGCTGGCCGTCCTCAGCCGTGTTCTGCTGGTACGACCGACCGCCCACCGCCTCTAGGAGGCACCGCACGTGCAACGCTCCCTCCTGGTGCCCTTCTACGAGCACCCCACCGACCGCCCCGAGGGCTGGGCGGCCCTGGTCGCGGCCGCGCCGACGCTCCACGGCGTCGTCCTCAACCCGGCGAACGGCGCCGGCGAGGCCCCCGACCCGGCCTTCGCCGAGGCCGCCGGGCGACTGCGCGCCGCGGGTGTGCGGATCCTCGGCTACGCGGACACCGCCTACGGCCGCCGCCCGCACGCCGAGGTCGTCGCCGACCTGCTCCGCCACCGCGACTGGTACGGCGCCGACGGGGCCTTCCTCGACCAGGTCGCGACCGCGCCCGACGCCCTGCCGCACTACCGGCGGCTCGCGGTCGCCGCCCGTGCCGCCGGCGCCGCGACCCTCGTCCTCAACCACGGCGCCCACCCCGACGAGGGGTACGCCGAACTGGCCGACCTGCTGGTCACCTTCGAGGGTCCCTGGGACACCTACCGCACCCTCGACCTGCCGGCCGCCCCGCACCACTGCCACCTCGTCTACGCGGCCCCGCCCGGCTTCCGCCCCGCGACCGGGATCCACTGCGCGGTGCCGGGGACGGGCGCCCACCCCTGGGGCACCCTGCCGCACGAGATCCCGGAGCCCGCCCGATGAGACGCCCGCCGCTCCTCCTCGCGGTCCTGCTGCTGCTCGCCACCGCCTGCACCACGGGCCCGGGCCCCGACCCCAAGCCGGACGGCACGCGCTGGCGCCCGACGGCCGGCCTCGCCTGGCAGTGGCAGCTCAGCGGGAAGCTGGACCCGACCGTCGACGTCCCGGTCTACGACATCGACGGCTTCGACCACCCGGCCGGGACCGTCGCCGACCTGCACCGCCGCGGCCGCAAGGTGATCTGCTACCTCTCCACCGGCGCCTGGGAGGACTTCCGCCCCGACGCGGCCCGCTTCCCGGAGTCCGTCCTCGGCGAGGGCAACGGCTGGGACGGCGAACGCTGGCTCGACATCCGTCGCACCGACGTCCTCGAACCCCTCATGGCGGAGCGGATCGACATGTGCCGCGCCAAGGGCTTCGACGCGGTGGAGCCGGACAACATGGACGGCTACCGCAACCGCACCGGCTTCCCCCTCACCGCCGCCGACCAGCTCCGCTACAACCGCCTGATCGCCCGCCTCGCCCACGAACGCGGCCTGGCCGTCGGCCTCAAGAACGACCTGGACCAGATCCCCCAGCTCCTCCCCGACTTCGACTTCGCGGTCAACGAGCAGTGCGCCGAGTACGACGAGTGCCACCGCCTGGCGCCCTTCACCGCCGCGGACAAGCCCGTCTTCCACGCCGAGTACGAACTGACCCCCGATCAGTTCTGCGCGGAGGCCCGCGAACTGAGACTGAGCTCGATGCAGAAGAAGTACGGACTCGGCGCCTGGCGCCGACCCTGCTAGGCGTCGCGAGCCGGGCGGGATCAGGAAGGGACGGCCTGGGACACCACGAAGCAGGTGACCCGGCCCTCGTGCAGGTCCGCCCACTCCGCGGGGGTCGACCACGCGCGCCGGCTCCCGGGCCCGCTCCGGTCGGCGCACGCCCGTTCGGCGCGCTCCCGGGCGGCGTCCCGCCCCGGGTGGACGGCGCCCAGCGTGTGCTGCCCGGTGATCCTGCCGTCGTGGGGGCTGCCGCAGGGCACGCGGGTCACCAGCCGGCGGTGCCGCATCCCCGTGTCGAAGTCCACGCACTCCCCGACGGCGGCCTCGTGGAGCGGGACGACCGACCGGGCGGCGTCCAGCACCGGCCCGTCCGGGGTGGCGCCGGCGGCGGGCCGGGGCGCGCCGAAGCCGCTCAGGGTCAGGTCGACCCGGAGCCCGGTCACCCCCGCGAGCGCGCTGTCCTCCTCGGCGGAGAGCACGGCGGCGAGGTCGGCCCGGGCCCGGGTGATCCTGCCCTCGCCGTCGACGTCGACGGTCACCGGGACGGGCGCGCCGGGGGAGCCCGCGAAGAGCGGCTGCGGCGCGAACTCGGTGCGCAGGTCCTCCGGGAAGAGGGACATGGCCTGGGCGAGCGGGAAGTCCGCGCGGTAGGTCCGGCCGCCGTCCGGGCGGGCCGCGCCCCCGGCCTTCGGCCGCACGGCGCTCAGCACCTCCAGGAGCGTGCCGCCGACGGCGCTCTCGGTGCCCCGCAGCAGGCTGACCGCGTCGATGCCCCGGAGCGGCTCGATGTCGCCCTGGTAGCGCAGCCAGTACCCGGCGGAGCCGGCGCGGTAGTGGATGGCGCGGGTGTCGACGGTGTACCGCCCCCGGTCCGCGCCGCTCTCCAGCGCGGCCAGGCTGCCGAGGAGGGTGTCCCGCGCGGGCCGGGGGAAGCCGGCGTCGATCCGCCAGCCGCTGGAGGCCTCGCCGCGCGCGTCGGCGAAGTCCACCCGGCCGGTGACGGTCTGGACGGCGGTGGCCCGGCCGGTGGTGAAGGTGACGGTCTGCCGGAGGGTGGCGCCCCCGGTGTCCTGGGTGTGCCGGAGGGCGAGGAGCACCTGCCGGGCCGGCGGCGCGGAGAAGACGGGGTGGGCGGTGGGCGGTGCTTCGGCGCCTCCGCCGGACCCGGTGCAGGCGCTCAGGAGCAGGGCGGCGACGGCGGCGAGCGCGGCGGAGCGGAGGGCGGGACGGCTTCTGTTCACGTCCTCATGACTCGGGGGCGGGGGAGTCGGTTGCCCGCCGGAGGGTCACGAAGTGGTCAACGGGCGGTCAGCCCAGCGTCAGCGCCACCAGCGTGGCCGTCGCCGCCGTCTCCTCCACGGCTCCGAAGACGTCGCCGGTCACACCGCCGAAGCGGCGGACGCACCGGCGGAGGAGGAGGGCCGCGGCGGCCAGGCCCGCGCCCGCGGCGAGGACGGCGTGGACGGCGTCGTACGGGGAGAGGAGGAGGCCCGTGCCGGCGGCGAGGAGGAGGACGGCGGCGGTGCAGAGGGTCGCGGAGCGGACCGGCACCGTGGCGGCGACGATCGCGCCGAGGCCCTCGGGCCGTGCCGCGGGGACACCGTGCCGGGAGGCGTGGGTGAGGGCGAGCCGGGCGACCGTGGCGGCGAGCGCGATGGCGACCGCGCCGTGCGCCCAGCCCTCCCCGTACAGCTCGTAGAGGGCCGCGACCTGCGCGAGCAGGGCGAGGACGAGGGTGATGACGCCGAACGGCCCGATGTCGGACTGCTTCATGATGCGCAGCGCGTCCTCGGCCGGCTTGGCGCTGCCGAGGCCGTCGGCGGTGTCGGCGAGGCCGTCGAGGTGGAGGCCCCGGGTGAGCACGGCGGGGACGGCGACGGTGACGACCGCGGCGGTCAGCGGCCCGGAGCCGAGCGGCAGGAGCACTCCGCCGGCCGCCGCGGCGGCCAGGCCGACGACGAGTCCGGCGACCGGTGCGCAGAGCATGCCGGCGCGCGCCGCGTCCCGGTCCCAGCGGGTGATGCGGGCGGGGAACACGGTGAGGGTCCCGAAGGCGAAACGCAGGCCGTCCATCCGGGCAGGGTAATCGTCGGGCCGGGACGGTAGATTGCGCCTATCGGACAAGAGCCGCATTTCAGAACGGGGTGGCATGGGTCACTGGTTCTCCCGCAACATCCTGGAGCCGGGGAAGCTGCCGATGCTCCTCGCGCTGACCTCGTTCGTCCTGACCTTCCTGGTCACCCGGACGGTCACCCGGCTGATCCGCGCCGGGAAGGGCCCGTTCCGAAACGTCTCCTCGGGCGGGCTCCACATCCATCACGTCGTGCCCGGCGTGGTCCTCACCGTGCTCGGCGGATTCGGCGCGGTCGCCAGCGGCCGGCACGGCTTCGGCGCGGCGGCCTTCGCCGTCGTCTTCGGGATCGGCGCCGGTCTCGTCCTCGACGAGTTCGCGCTCATCCTCCATCTGGACGACGTGTACTGGTCGGAGGAGGGCCGGCAGAGCGTGGAGGTCGTCGTCCTCACCGCCGCCCTCATGCTGCTGCCGCTCAGCGGCTTCTCCCCGCTCGGCGTCGACGACGTCACCGCGGAGGAGCGGCAGGACCGGGTGGGCTTCATCCTCACCCTGGTCCTGAACTTCCTCCTCATCCTGGTCGCCCTGGTCAAGGGCAAGCTGCGGATGGCCCTCATCGGGGTCTTCGTGCCGTTCGTGGCGATCGTCGGGGCCGTCCGGCTGGCCCGCCCCGGCTCCTGGTGGTGGCGGCGCCTCTACCGGCGGCGCCACCGGGCACGCGCGCGCGGCACGATCCGCGCCTACCGGCACGACAAGCGGTGGACCCGGGTGCGGCGGAAGGTTCAGGACCTGATCGGCGGCTTCCAGGAGCGGGTCCCGGGCCGGGGGTCCGGCACCCCCTGACCCCGCTCCCGCCAGGCCCGGAAGGCCATGAGCGCGAGCACGCCCACGATGGCCGCCAGGTGCTCCTTGCCCGCGAGGTTCGGCTTGACGACCACCTCGACCACCATCGCCACCACCACGGCGGCGCCCGTCCAGTACGCCCGCTGCCGCCAGCACACGTAGACGGCGAGACCGACCACGGCCGCCGACGGGCCGGTGTCCACCACCTGCGCGTCGGAGGCCGGGAGGCCGAAGGGGGTGCCGGGGCCCAGGGCGATGCCCACGCGCGCGTACAGGGTCCCGCAGAGCGTCGCCAGGTACGCGATCCCCAGCGTCCGCCACCGCCCGAGGCACAGCTCCGCGACGCCGAAGACCAGCAGGACCTGGGCGAGCGCGCCCCAGACGGGCAGGTCGAGCGCGGGGACGAAGAGCGAGAGCGGGGTGCGCAGCAGGGCGAGCCACAGCGGGTCCTCGGCCCGTACGGCGCCGATCGCCCGCACCGGCCCGTACCCCCGCTCCTGGTTCTGCGCGAAGTGGAGGAACGCGGTGAGGCAGACCGCCGTGAGGGTCAGCGGCACGGCCCTCCACCGCCGGGCCGCCGCCTCCCGCCGCAGCGTGGCGAGCAGCGGCCCCCACTCGCGCCGGGCGAACCGCCGTACCGAGGGGCTCAACGCCCGCCCGCCAGGTGCTTGCGGTGCATCCACTTCGGCAGCCCGGGGGCCTCCAGGAAGCCCTCGGCACGGCCGGCGGACAGTCCGATGCGCGGCAGGTCGGCGCTCTTCTCGAAGAGCATGAAGCGCGGCTCCCAGATCGGTCGGTACTTGGCGTTGGCGCGGTACAGCGACTCGATCTGCCACCAGCGGGAGAAGAAGCTGAGCAGCGAGCGCCACAGCCTCAGCACCGGTCCGGCGCCGAGCTTCGAGCCGCGTTCGAAGACGGAGCGGAACATCGCGAAGTTCAGTGAGACCTGAGTGATCCCGATCTCCTTCGCCCGCTGGAGGAGCTCGATCACCATGAACTCCATCAGCCCGTTCTCGGAGTCCCGGTCACGCCGCATCAGGTCGAGCGAGAGCCCCTTCGGCCCCCACGGCACGAAGGAGAGCAGCGCCCGCAGCTCCCCCGTGTCGTCGCTGCACTCCAGCATCACGCAGCGCCCGTCGCGGGGGTCCCCGAGCCGGCCGAGGGCCATCGAGAAGCCGCGCTCGGTGGCCCCGTCCCGCCAGTCGTCGGCCTTGCGCAGCAGCGCGGCCATCTCCTCGGCGGGGATCTCCTCGTGGCGCCGGATCCGGACCTCGTACCCGGCCCTCTTGACCCGGTTGTACGCCTGCCGGACGGTCCGCATCGCCCGCCCGTCGAGGGTGAACTCGTCGGTCTCCACGATCGCCTCGTCGCCCAGCTCCAGGGCGTCCAGGCCGTGCCGGGCGTAGACCACCCCGGCCTCCTCGCTCGCGCCCATGACCGCGGGGATCCAGCCGTGCTCCCGCGCCTGGGCGAGCCACGGCTCGATCGCGCCCGGCCACGCCTCGGGGTCGCCGATGGGGTCGCCGGAGGCGAGCGAGACCCCGCCCACCACCCGGTAGGCGACGGCGGCCTTCTCGCTCGGCGACCAGATGACGCTCTTCTCGCGGCGCAGCGCGAAGTAGCCGAGCGAGTCCCGGTCCCCGTGCTTGTCGAGCAGCGCCCGCAGTCCCTCCTCGTCCGTCTCGGTCAGCGGGTCGACCGCCCGGCGGGAGCGGAAGGCGGCGAAGAGCACCGCGAAGAGCAGCAGCGTGGACATCACGTTGATGGCCACGTCCACCCAGCCCGGGGTGGCGATGCCGGCGAAGCGGCTGTCGTCGGCGGCCAGCGTGATCAGCCGCATCACGCCGTACCGCCAGCGCTCCAGGAAGGTGGAGTGCCCCTCGGCCGTGTTCGTGACGGTCACCAGGAGGGCGGCGAGCAGCGAGGTGACGAGCAGTCCGCCGACGGCGACGACCGCCGCGAGCAGCGGGTTGGAGCGGTCCCCCTTCGCGTAGAACTCCTTGCGGCCGAGGAGCAGGGCGGTGAGGAAGGCCGCGGTCAGGGCCAGCGAGATCCAGTTCTGGGCGTGCTGCCGGACCTCGGGGAAGAGCATCACCAGGGCGAAGAGCAGCAGGAAGAGCCCGCTCAGCACGGTGTTGAGGATCCAGGCGGCCCGCTTGCGGCGGCGCATGGTGATCGCGAGGAAGAGGGTGAAGACGCCGGAGGCGAAGCCGGCCGTCAGCATGTACGGCGTGAAGTAGTCGTCCTCGTTGTGCCGCCGCAGGTCCTGCCCGAAGGAGACCCAGACGGCACTCAGGAAGTTGATGAACGTGACGACGCGGAGGTACCAGACGGCGAACGCGGCACTCCGCCGCGAGCGGTCGGTGCCCCGGGGCGTTCCTTCGGCGGACAAACGGACCTCTCCCATGAAAAGCGATCATATGGGGCACCGCTTGCCATGCGGCGACGCCGGAGGCGGCCGCC
>NZ_JBHTST010000164.1:0-17223 GCF_042794995.1 Streptomyces sp. NPDC056503 | reverse complement strand
CTGGGAACGACGCGACGACATCCACGAAGCCTTCCTCGGCCTCGCGACCTGCCTCATCACCCACCGACACGTCCAACGCCTTTGTTAGGACCTCTAAGCGGATTGCCCTCTGAGAGCGCGTGCCAGTTGCGTGCCAGATCGAGCGGTCAATCACGGTCACTGGAGGGTCGCTGCGGGATCGACAGTTCGGGAGAGCCGTCCCAGCGCGCAGACGGGGTGAGCTGCGGTGATGGCTCGGCTGCGGGCGCCAGGCTTACAAAGCAGATGTCGGCGGTTCGAAACCGTCCGCGCCCACTCGTACGAAGGCCCCGGATCGATCATGGTCCGGGGTCTTCGTCGTGTCGGGGTGGTGGCGGGTTGACGGGGGTGTCCGGGGTGGGTGTACTCGCGGGATGGTCGATGTGGGGGATGCGCCCGAAGTGGGCGCGAGTGGTGGGGACGTGACGGCGGAGAAGTACGTCGAGGGGCGGCTCGCGCAGTATCAGGAGTGGTACGACGTCAAGGCGGCGCGGATGAAGGCGATGCATCTGCGGATGCGCACCGTGTCCGTGGTGGGCGGGGCGTTGGTGCCGGTGTTCGTGAACGTGGACGCGGGGTTCGCGCGGGTGGTCGCGACGGTGCTGAGCGTGGTCGTCGTCGCCGCGGTGTCGCTGGAGAGCGTCTACCGGTATCGGGAGCAGTGGAAGAACTACCGGTCGACCGAGCAGCTGCTCGGTCATGAGCGGATCTACTTCGAGACGCGGGTCGGGCCCTACCGGGAGCTGCCGCGGCGGGAGGCGTTCGCGCTGCTCGTCGCGCGGGTGGAGAAGGCCATCGCCAACGAGAACGCCGCCACCCTGAACGTGATGACCCTGGGCGGGCAGGTCACCGCCGACCTCCAGGGGCGGAGCGGCGGCCCGGTGCCCGCCGCCCGGGAGGGGTAGGGCGGGTCAGGCGTCGAAGTCGTACTCCAGGACGTAGGACGAGGCGTCCAGGGTCATCTCGTTGAGTTCGACGGGGCGGCCGGGTTCCGTGAAGGCCGTGCGGCCGATGAGGACCACCGGGGTGCCCGGGGGGAGGGTCAGGCGGGCGGTCTCGTCCGCCGTCGGCATGCGGGAGCGGATCTCCTCGCGGAAGTGGACCGGGCGGTGGCCCAGTTCGGTCAGGCGGGCGTACGTGCCGCCGGGGCCCGTGTCGGGGCGGGCGATGGCGGTGCCGCGGACCAGGTCGGCGGAGAGGTACGAGACGGAGAGCAGCACCGGCCTGTCGTCGAGGACGAAGCGGCGGCTGCGGACGCAGACCGGGGCGTCCGGCGGCAGGTTCAGCGCGCCGGCGACCCTGGTGCCCGCCTCCTCCTCCGACACCACGATCTGGTCCACGACCAGGTCCCGGTTCTCCACCTCCGCCGCCCACACCGAGCGTCCGCCCGCCCAGCCGTCGGCCGCGAGGCGCGGGATGCCCCGGCGTCGCAGCGGACGGAAGGCCCGGACGAAGACGCCGGCCCCCTTGCGGGCCTCCGTGAGGCCCTCGCCGCGGAGGACCGAGAGCGCCTGGCGGGCGGTCATCCGGGCTACCTCGTAGGTGGACATGAGGTCGTTCTCGCCGGGGAGCCGGTCGCCCGGTGCGAAGTCGCCGGACTGGATCGCTGTTCTCAACTCATCCGCGATGCGCTGGTACTTGGGGCGACGAGTACTGTCCTGGTCGGTCACGAGTGGACCACTCCCTTCGTCTGCGGGACACCCTAAGGGGCGCCCCGCGGCCAGGGTGCACACGTGTGCGCCGTCCTGCCCTCGCGATCCATCCATCGGGGGACATCTCTAGAGATACGTTGACAGGGCGGGGTCTCCGCGTTTCCCTGGGTGTCCCCACGCAGCATTCGGGACCGGGACGGAGGGGTGGCGTGCAACCTGTGCCCGAGGTCGGCGACCTCGTCCGCGACACCGCCACGGGGCGGGTCGGGTTCTTCGTACGGAGCGTTTCCGGGCGTTTCCTGATCCGCGCCGTCCACGGCGGGACCGAGTGGGAGGCCGAACCCTGCGACATCCAGCCCGCCACGCCCCTGCGCGAGCTCCGCGCCCGCGCCGCCGAGATCAACGCGCGCAGTCGGCGCGGTCTGAACTGATCCTGGCCGGATTTCGTCGGCCGCACCCGTTTCGGCCCTCGTCCCTGCCCCGTTCCGGCCTCCGTCCCTGCCCCGTTCCGGTCCCGTTCCGGCCCCGGCGTTGTCAGTGGCGCGCGTCACACTGGAGGCATGTGCCGCAGCATCAAGACGCTCCGCCCGCCCGTCCTGTCCCATGAGGCCACGCAGGACGACATCCGCGCCGCCGCCCTCCAGTACGTCCGCAAGGTCTCCGGCTTCCGCGCCCCCGCCGCGCACAACCAGGAGGTCTTCGACCGCGCCGTCGACGAGATCGCCGACGCCACCGCCCGGCTCCTCGCCACCCTGGAGGTGAGAGGAGCGCAGCGGCACCCCGTCAGGACGCCGGGGCCGGAGCCGCGGACGGACGCCGTATGAGATAGCCGGCCAGTCCGCCGGCGAGCAGCAGGGCCAGGGTCGACACCGCCGCGCTGAACCAGGTCGCGCCCAGCCACTGGCCGCCCAGCCAGCCGAGCCCCACGCTGTACGAGGCCCAGATCACCGCCGCCAGGGCCGACCAGGGCAGGAACTCCTCGGGCCGCCGCCGCGCCGCGCCCGCGCCCAGGGAGACCACCGAGCGGCCGGCGGGGGCGAAGCGGGCCAGGACCACGATCAGGCCACCGCCCCGGGCCAGGGCGGTACCGAGGCGTTCCCGCGCCACGGTCAGGCGGCGCGAGCGGGCTATCGCCCGGTCCAGACGCCGTCCGCCGCGCAGCGCGAGCCGGTACGCGAGGAAGTCGCCGAGCGTCGAGGCCGTCGCCGCGGTGAGCAGCAGCGGCAGCAGGGAGGGGACGTCCGCGGGCGCGGTCGCCGCGCCGAGGGAGGCGGAGGCGGCCGTGGCGGCGGAGATCACGAGGAAGCCGCTCGGCAGCACGGGAAGGAAGACGTCGAGCAGGATCGACGTCGCCACCACCGGATAGATCCACGGGCCCGCGGTCAGCGACCTCAGCGAGCCCATGCTGTCGAGCAGATTCACAGGGGCAGAGCCTACGCGCCGCCGCCCGGACCCCCGCCGGGTGGGTACCGGCGGAGGTCCGGGCGGTGCGGGGAGCGTGCTGAACGGCGGCTGCCCCGTGCCCGATCCTCAGTGCCCGATCCCTGATGCCGGTGCCGATCCCTGATGTCGGTGCCCAGTGCGGCGGTGCCCTGAGCGGTGGGCGACCTTGCCGTCCCGCCGGGCGGGGCTTGCGGGGCCGGCGGGCTCGCGGGGGCTGTGGGGCCGGCGGGCTCGCGGGGGCTGTGGGGTCGGCGTGGCCTGGGGCCTTCGCGTCCCTCAGGCCGCGACCGGCGTGCTCTGCTTCTCCGTGCCCCGCTCGCTCTCCCCTTCGCAGGAGTCCTTCGCGCCCTTCCGGCCGAAGAGGCCGTCGAGCGCCAGGGCGCCCGGGCCGGTGAAGACCAGCAGGACGAGGGCCCAGCAGAAGAGCGCGGCGGTCTCGCCGTGGTTCTGGAGCGGGAAGAGGGCCTCCGGCTGGTGGGCCCAGAAGTACGCGTACGCCATCGAGCCCGAGGCTATGAAGGCCGCGCCGCGCGTGCCGAGGCCGAGGAGGACGAGGCCGCCGCAGACGAGCTGGATCACCGCCGCGTACCAGCCGGGCCAGGTGCCGACGGGGACGGTGCCGCCGCCCATCGCGCCGCCGAGGACGCCGAAGAGCGAGGCGGCGCCGTGGCAGGCGAAGAGCAGGCCGATGACGATCCGGAAGAGACCGAGCGCGTATGGCTGCGCCCGGTCGAGGCGGTGGGTGAGGGTGCTCATGGTGGGGGAACTCCTTCGGCCTGGCCCGTCCGGGGAGGGACGGGTGGGGGGACGGAAACCGAACGGCCGCCAGGTTAGGCATCCCTCAGTAGTACTTGCAAGTTCAAACATCTCCGCGTGAGGGGCCGTGGGGGGCGCGCCTGCGGTAAGGGTTACTCAGGTCTGGACCACAGGCGCGCCGAATTCACGCCGTTTTCACGCCGCGTCAGGAGGGTGGTGGTCAGCAGCCGTTGAGGACGGACTGGAGGGCGCTCTTCTCCGCCGAGTCGACGCTGAGGTTGTAGTGGTACTTCACGTGGACCCAGGCGCGGGCGTAGGTGCAGCGGTACGCGGTGCGTGACGGCAGCCACTCGGCCGGGTCGAGGTCGCTCTTGGCCTGGTTGACGTTGTCGGTGACGGCTATGAGCTGCGGCCGGGTGAGGTCGTTGGCGAAGCCCTGGCGCTGGGCGGTGGTCCAGGAGCTGGCGCCGGAGCGCCAGGCCTCGGCCAGCGCGACCACGTGGTCGATGTCGAGGTCGGAGGCGGCCGTCCAGGTGGCGCCGTCGTACTGCGAGTACCAACTGCCGCTGACGGAGGCGCAGGAGGAGTCGGTGACGACGTTCGAGCCGTCGCGCTTGAGGACGGTCTCGCGGGTGTTGCAGGCGCCGGACTGGGTGATCCAGTGCGGGAAGAGGTCGCGGCTGTAGCCGGTGAGGGAACCTTCCGCCTTGACCGTGAGGGAGGCGAGGTAGGTGCGGGCCGTCGCGGCGCTGACCGGGGTGGGCATCGCGGCCTGCGCGGCGGGCGCGGTGGTGACGAGGCCGGTGAGGGTGAGGGCGGCGGTGGAGGCGAGCACGGCGACTCGACGCGCGTAGACCTTGCCGACGGGCATGGGGGACTCCCTTGATTCGGTGGGACCTTGGCTGTTCGGCCGGTCCCGTGCGGTACCGGGCGACGGCCCGGTCATCGTGGCGGCGCCAGGTTTCGCCTGGGGGTGCGCCAGGTAACAGGGTGACGACATGGACACGTCACATCAAGGGGTGTGACGTGTCCTGATGGAGCGCCAGATTCCGCCGGTCGGGGAGGTGGTGTCCGTCAGCCCTCGCACGCGCCGCCCCGGACGCCACCGCGCCCTGCCGCAGACGCCGAGCCCTGCCGCAGATGCCGCGCCCCGCCGCAGTGCCGAGCCCTGCCGCAGGCGCCGCACACGCCACCACGCACGCAGCCGCGCACGTCACATCGCGCGCGCCGCCGTGTGCGTCACCGCACGCAGCCGCATACGCCACCGCGCGCGGCCGGATCGTCCGGTCGCGCGCGGTGGCGTATGCGGTGTGCCGCTGTGGGCGGGCTCGGGAGCCCGTGGGGGATTACTCCGGTACGACTCCGAGGGTCATCGTCCCGTCCTCGTGGACCTCCAGCCGCAGGCGGGTCAGGTCCGGCACGTGCACGTCCGGAGCGAAGGCCGCCGCGCGCGGGCCCACGCCCACCACGCGCATCCCGGCCGCCTTCGCCGCCTGGATGCCGGCCTCGGAGTCCTCGAAGGCCACGCACTCGGCCGGGGCCGTGCCGAGCTCGGCGGCGCCCTTGAGGAAGCCCTCCGGGTCCGGCTTGCTCGCGCCCACCAGCTCGGCGGTCACCCGGGTGACCGGCATCCGCAGGCCCGCCGCGCCCATCCGGGCCTGGGCGAGGGCCTCGTCCGCCGAGGTCACCAGGGCGTGCGGGAAGTCGGCGATCGCGTCCATGAAGGCGGGGGCGCCGGCCACCGGCACGACGCCGTCGACGTCGGCGGTCTCCTCGGCGAGCAGCACGGCGTTGTCCGCGTGGTTCTCGGCCATCGGGCGGTCGGGGAGGAGGACCGCCATCGTGGCGTAGCCCTGGCGGCCGTGCACGACCTTCAGCACCTCCTGGGCGTCCAGCCCCTGCCCGTCCGCCCAGCGGCGCCAGCAGCGCTCCACGACGGCGTCCGAGTTGACCAGGGTGCCGTCCATGTCGAGCAGGAGGGCGCGGGCGGTGAGCGTTGCCGGGGTGGCGGCCATGGGGTCTCCAGAGGGGTGGTGCGGAGAACGAAGCGGTCCCGCCCGCCGGTCAGGGAGTACGGGCGGGGCCACTTTGTTTTTTCACGATACAAAATGAGGGGCCGTCTTGGCCACCCGGCCTCTCCGCGCCCCCCGCCGGACCCCCGTTCCCGCCCTCGTTCCCGCCCTCGGTTCCCGCCCTCGATCCTGCCTCTGCCTCGTCCTCGCCCCTGCCTCGTCCCCGCCCCGTTCCCGCCCGCTCCCTCAGTCGTAGTAGCGCTCGGTCTCCCGCTCCAGCTCGCGGCGGGTGTGCGGCCCGTACACCCCGTCCGGGTCCTTCAGCCGCCAGAACCGGTCCTGGTACTGGGTCAGCGCCACGCGCAGGCCCTCGTCGAACACCCCGTCGGCGTCCTCCATGTACACCCACAGGATCCGCAGGCGCGTCTGGAGCTCCCGCACCTCCGCGCCCGTGTCGCCGACGCTCAGCGTCGCCCCCTCGGGCGCGTCCGTGTGGGTGGTGGTGGGCGAGGCGGTCGTCGGGGCCGCGGAGGTCGCGGGAGCCGTCGTCGGGCTCGCCGAGGGGCCCGCCGCACCGCCGGTCGGGGAGGGCGAACCGGTCGCCGCCGGGGCCGTCGTCCGCGCGCCCGAGGGGGACGGGGACGCCGACGAGGGCGTCGGGGTCGGCGAGGACGAGCGGGGCGAGGGCGTTCGCGAGGGGGTCCGGCTCGGCGTCGGGCTGTCGGAGGACGGGGACGGCTCCTCCGAGACGGCGAGGTTCAGGGACGCGCTCGTGGTCACTTCGGGGACCATCGCCCGGTCGTCGGCCTTCTCGCCGCCGAGCCCCGCCGTGGCCAGTGCGGCCGTGCCGACCACGGCCGCCGCCGCGACGACCGCGACGAGGGCGCCGCGCCGCCGGCGCGGCCGCTCCCGCCGCGCTCCGGCCGCCCCGGAGCCACCGGTGCCTCCCGCGCCGCCCAGCAGCAGCGGCATGGTCGAGTCGGCCCCGCCCTCGGAGCCGTACGGGAGGGCGGGGGAGAAGTCGTCGCCGTACGGCTCGCCCCCCGGCCCGTACCCTCCCTGCCCCGCGTACTCCTCCCCGTACTCTCCGTGACCCTCGTGCTGTCCGTGACCCTCGTGCTGTCCGTGACCCCCGTGCTGTCCGTGACCCCCGTGCCCCCCATGGCCCCCGGACTCCGCCCGCACCGCCCGGAGCTGCGCCGTCGGCGGGTCGCCCGCCTCGTCGTGCGCGTCCAGCGTCACGTACGGCCTGATCCGGAGCGGGTCGAAGTCCTCGGTCGCCGCCGCCTCCGCCGCACGGACGCAGGCGCAGCCCGGTCTCCGACCGCCGCAATCAGGACATGCGTGTCCGGTCATGATGTGTCCCCTCCCCAACGCAACTGGCAGTGATTATGCAGGTGGCCCCCTGCCGTCGGGTGAACACCTGTACCCCTCCGCAGGCCATATCCGGACATTCGACTCAGGATGGAGAACACGCTCGGGGGAGACGCGCAGGGAGACGCCCATGGCCCAGGAGACAAGTCCGTCGCAGCTCGGCGGGGAGCCCGCGCCCGCGCCCGGCGAGGGGCAGAGTCACCGCACCGTCCTCGTCGCGATCGGCGCGCTGCTGCTCGGCATGCTGCTCGCCGCGCTCGACCAGACGATCGTCTCCACGGCCCTTCCCACGATCGTCAGCGAGCTCGGCGGCATGGAGCACCTCTCCTGGGTGGTCACCGCCTACATGCTGGCCTCCACGGCCGCCACGCCCCTGTGGGGCAAGCTGGGCGACCAGTACGGACGGAAGCGGCTCTTCCAGGCCGCGATCGTCCTCTTCCTCATCGGCTCCGCCCTCTGCGGCATCGCCCAGGACATGTCCCAGCTCATCGCCTTCCGCGCCGTGCAGGGCCTCGGCGGCGGCGGGCTGATGGTGCTGTCGATGGCGATCGTCGGCGACCTCGTCTCGCCCCGGGAGCGCGGCAAGTACCAGGGGCTCTTCGGCGCCGTCTTCGGCGCCACCAGCGTCCTCGGCCCGCTGCTCGGCGGGCTCTTCACCGAGCACCTCTCCTGGCGCTGGGTCTTCTACATCAACCTCCCCATCGGCGTCGTCGCCCTCTTCGTCATCGCCGCCGTCCTGCACATCCCGGTCCGCTCCACCCGCCACACCATCGACTACCTCGGCACCTTCCTCATCGCCTCGGTCGCCACCTGTCTGGTCCTGGTCGCCTCCCTCGGAGGCACCACCTGGGCCTGGGGCTCGCCGCAGATCATCGGGCTCGTGCTCCTCGGCGCCGTACTCCTCGTCTGGTTCGTGTACGTCGAGCGGCGCGCCGCCGAACCCGTCCTGCCGCTCAAGCTCTTCCGGATCAGGACCTTCACCCTGGTCTCGGTCATCAGCTTCGTCGTCGGCTTCGCGATGTTCGGCGCGATGACCTACCTCCCGACCTTCCTCCAGATCGTCCAGGGCGTCAGCCCCACCATGTCCGGCGTCCACATGCTGCCGATGGTCGTCGGCATGCTGCTCACCTCCACCGCCTCCGGCCAGATCGTGTCGAGGACCGGCCGCTGGAAGGTCTTCCCGGTCACCGGCACCGCCGTCACCGCGCTCGGCCTGCTCCTCCTCCACCGGCTGACGGAGACCAGCTCCACCTGGGAGATGAGCGCCTACTTCTTCGTCTTCGGCGCCGGACTCGGCCTCGTCATGCAGGTCCTCGTCCTCGTCGTGCAGAACGCCGTCGGGTACGAGGACCTGGGCGTCGCCACCTCGGGGGCGACCTTCTTCCGCTCCATCGGCGCGTCCTTCGGCGTCGCCGTCTTCGGCACCGTCTTCACGAACCGGCTCACCCACAAGCTGGAGGGCGTCTTCGCCCAGGCCGCCCAGGCCGGTACGGAGCTGCCGCCCGGCACCGGCCCCGACGAGGTCGCCGCCGACCCGCGCGCCATCGGCCTGCTCCCCGCCGAACTGCGCCCCGAGGTCCTCCACGCCTACGCCACCTCCATCACGGACGTCTTCCTCTACGCCGCCCCGGTCGTCCTCGTCGCCTTCGTCGTCGCCTGGTTCCTCAAGGAGGACCCGCTCCGGGCCTCCGTGACCGCGCCCGACACCAGCCAGACCCTCGCCTCCAACCCGGTCGAGCGCTCCTCGTACGAGGAGGCGGCCCGCGCGCTCTCCGTGCTCGGCTCCCGCGAGGGCCGCAAGGCGGTCTACGAGAAGATCACCGCCCGCGCCGGGCTCGACCTGAAGCCCGCCTCCAGCTGGCTGCTGCTGCGCATCCGCCGCCACGGCGCCGTCGAACCCGGCCTGCTCGCCGACGCCACCCCCGTGCCGCTCCGCGTCATCACGGACGCCGCCCGCGAGGTCGAGGAGCGCCGGCTCGCCCGGCGCGACGGGATCCAGCTGGTCCTCACCGAGGAAGGCCTCGCCACCGCCGTCCGCCTCGCCCGGGCCCGCGAGGAGTCCCTCGCCGAACTGCTCGGCGACTGGTGGGGGCCCGACCGCCCCACCGACCTGGTGAAACTGGTCGAGGAGCTCAACGCCGAGCTGTGCGGCTCCGACGCGGAACGTCCCCACGAGCCCGAACCGCCCCGCGACCACCGGGCCTGAGCGCGCGAACCCGGGGGCGGGGAAACCGGGATGACGACGGATCGGACCCGGTCGGTACGCTGTCCTGCCGAAGATCGACTCCAGTCACAGGGGGATGGACAGGATGAGCAGTCACGAGCCGGGACACGGCTGGCCGCCGGCACCGGGACACGCGCCGGGACAGCCGCCGGCCGGACCGGCGTACGGCGCCTACACGGCCCCGCCGAGCCGCCCGCCGTCGCACCGGGGCGCCTGGATCGGCGCGGGCGCGACGCTGGTGGCGGCGGTGATCGGCGTCGTCGGCACCTACCTGGTGAACACGGACGACGACGGTACGCAGGCCGGACCGGCCCCGGCGCCCGCGTCGAGCTCCGCGACGCAGACGCAGACGTCGGCACCGACGCAGGCGTCCACGCCGGACGACAAGCCGTCGCCGGACGGCACATCGGAGGCCACCGGCGCCACGTCGGCGCCCGCCGCCCCCGCCACTCCGTCGGGTCCGGCGCCCGGCACCCCCCACTGGCAGGGCACCCTCGTCATCACGTACGTGGAGGACAAGGACCTCGACGCGGCGCCGCCCGTGCAGTCCGAGATCAACAGCGACAACGACTTCGCCGTCTACCCGTTCGGCGACCACATGCTGCGGCCCGACAACGGCGCCAAGGCCCTGGTGTGGAAGGGCTCGGCGAAGGCCCCGAGCTACGAGGACTGCGCGGGCGTCGTCGACACCCAGGCCACCTCGAACGACATCGAGATCAAGACCGGGCTGACCGTCTGCGGCCGCACCGGCGAGGGCAGGCTCGTCCGGATGACCGTCAAGGAACTGGACGGCCAGGCCAGCGACACGAGCGCCACCTTCGACGTCGTCGTCTGGGCGGGCGCGACGGGCTGAGCCCGGCCGGAGCCCGAGGGCCCGGCGGGCTCAGAGCTCCTTGCCGTACCAGACGTCCATGTACGGCCCCGAGCAGTACGCCGGGATCTCGCCGTACCCGTGCCGCACGTACAACGCCCGGGCCTCGACCAGGTCGAGCCGGGTGTTGAGCACCATCCGGCGGGCGCCCAGCGCGCGGGCCGCCTCCTCCAGAGCGCCCATGAGCAGGTCGGCCCCGCCCTTCCCGCGGTACGCGTGCCGGACGAACACCCGCGTCAGTTCGGCCCGTCCGCCGTCGAGCAGGACCACCCCGCCGCAGGCGGCCGCCTCGCCCTCGTACCGCCCGACCAGGAACGCTCCGTCGGGCGGCGCGAGGAGTCCGAGCCCCTCGGCGATCATCCCTTCGTCGTACTCGTCCTCGGCCAGCACCCGCCCGTAGTACCGTCCGGCGACATCGCCGAAGTAGTCGCGGCGCAGGGTGGTGGCGTCCGGGGTGTCGACGCGCTCGGCAGAGAAGTTCCAGGTCATGCGGGCCATTCTGCGGCCCGCGCGACCGT
Source organism: Streptomyces sp. NPDC056503 (assembly GCF_042794995.1). NCBI lineage: Bacteria > Bacillati > Actinomycetota > Actinomycetes > Kitasatosporales > Streptomycetaceae > Streptomyces > Streptomyces sp. NPDC056503. The sequence goes on along the minus strand of NZ_JBHTST010000164.1, from coordinate 6,355 downwards.
CTCCGCCGCCGGATTATCGGGGCGAGGCCTGCTGCACGACCTCGAAGGACCACAGCGTCGACCCGCTGGCGGCCGGCTTCGGACGCTCGCCGCCGCCCTCGCCGCCGGCGGTGCCCTGGTGGGCGGCCTTCATGGAACCGTTCATCCAGTTCCGGAAGTCCTCCTCGCTGCGCCAGCGGGTGTACACCAGGTACTGGTCGGTGCCCTCCAGCGGGCGCAGCAGCTCGAACCACTCGAACCCGTCGGAGCCCTCCACGGCCCCGGCCCGCGAGGCGAACCGCTGCTCCAGCACCTCCCGCTGCTCGGCGGGCACGGTCAGGACGTTGATCTTCACGATGCTCATGAAGGGCAGGATATGACCGGGAACGGCGGGTCCGCGTGGGCGGGGGCGGTGCGGGAGCTGGCCGAGTGGGCTCTGCCCGAGGGCGGGGGCCGGGACTTCGTGGGGTCGCCGGCCGGGTTGTGGGTGGCGCTCGCGGCTGTGGCGGCGGGGGCGCGGGGGCGGGCCGGCGAGGAGTTGCGGGGGCTGCTCGGGGTGGCCGGGGAGGAGGCCGCCGCGGCCGTCGGGGAGGTCGGGGCGGTGCTCGGGGGGACCGGCGGGGTGGCGGGCGGGATCGCGGTGCGCAGCCGGGTGCCGGTGCACGCGGCGTACCGGAGCGCGCTGCCGGGGGTCGGGTTCGGCGGGCTGGGCGGGGACGCCCGGGCGGAGCTGGACGGGTGGGTGGCCGAGGCGACCGGTGGGCGGATCGGCGCGCTGCCCGACGCCCTCGACGGGGGCGCGGACCTGGTGCTGGTCGGCGTGGTGGCGCTGGGCGCGGTCTGGCGGGAGGCGTTCGACGCGTCCGGGACCCGGCCCGCGCCCTTCACCGGCGCGGACGGGACCACGGCGGACGTGCCGACCATGCACCGCCGCGTCCCCGCCGGGTGGGCGTGGCGGGTCGGGGGCGGGGTCGTGGTGGAGCTGCCCTGCGCGGGGGAGCGGCCGCCCCGGGTGCGGTTCGTGCTCGGGCCCGCGGGGGCCGGACCGGACGCGGTGGTGCCGCTCGCCTGGGCGGACGGCGGCCGGGAGCCGGTACGGGCCGCGGGCGTCGAGCTGGCGCTGCCCCGGTTCGCGCTGCGGGGCCGGACCGACGTGCTCGCCCTGCTGGCGTCCCTCGGGGTGACGGCCCCGCTGCGGCCGGACGCCGACTTCTCCGGCCTCTCGCCCGAGGCGCTGTACGTCTCCAAGGCGCTCCAGGAGGCGGTGGTGGAGGTCGGCGAGGAGGGGGTGGAGGCGGCGGCGGTCACGCAGGTGGAGATGACCCGGAGCGCGGTCCGGCCGCCGCCCGTCGAGCGGATCGCCTTCGACCGGCCCTTCGGTGTGGTCGTGCTCGATGCCGACGGGGAGCTGCCGCTCTTCGTCGGGTGGCGGGCCGGGATCTCCGGCTAGGCCGTCCGCTCCCGGTCCGCGCGAGCCGGGCCGGGCCCGTGCCGGGAGGGCCGTGCCGGGAGGGCCGTGCCGGGAGGGCCGGGCCGGGAGGGCCGGGCCGGGCCGGGGCCGGGAGGGCCGGGCTAGGCCTTCACGCGGGCGATGAGGAGGCCGTCGTGGCCCTTCGTGCCGACCGTCTGGATCGCGGTGGCGTCGAGGCGGGGTTCGTTCGCCACGAGGTCGAACATGGCGCGGGTGCCGGTGACCGCCGGGTCCGAGGGGTCCGGGGCGGCGACGCGGCCGGCGCGGACGACGTTGTCGACGATGATCAGGGCGCCGGGGCGGGAGAGCTTCAGGGCCCAGGCCACGTAGTGCGGGTTGTTGACCTTGTCGGCGTCGACGAAGACCAGGTCGAAGGGGTCCGTGCCCTCCCGCTCCAGGAGGGGGAGGGTGTCCAGGGCCGCTCCCGTGCGGACCTCGACGCGGTCGGTCAGGCCGGCCCGGGCGAGGTTGGCGCGGGCCACCTCGGCGTGCCGGGGGTCGTACTCCAGGGTGATCAGGCGCCCGTCGGCGGGCAGGGCGCGGGCCAGCCAGATGGTGCTGTAGCCGCCGAGGGTGCCGATCTCCAGGATGCGGCGGGCGCCCTGGACCCGGGCGAGGAGGTGCAGCAGCTTGCCCTGGTTGGGGGCGACGGCGATCTCGGGGAGGCCGGCCGCCGCGCTGTCGGCCAGCGCGGCGGTCAGGGCTTCGTCGGCGGGGACCAGCAGCTCGGTGACGTACGCGTCGACGTCGGTCCACTGGGGGTTCGTCCGGGGGTTCGTCATGCCGGCGACGCTACTCGGCGGCGGTTCGCCCGTACCGTCAGGAACACGGTCAGACCGGCGATCGCCGCCGCGCCCGCGCCCGCCGTCAGCAGCCAGGCCGGGACGCCGGCGACGGTCAGCAGCCGGTCCCGGTAGACCACGTGGCGGTACGGGGTGTCGGCGACCGTCCGCAGGACGTGGTCGTCGCTGATGCGGGAGGGCTCGGGGAAGCGCTGCTCCAGGACGGTGAGGTGGGTGGGGGCCCCGCCGGTGAGGTCGGCGAGGGGGCCGTCGGGGCGGTCGACGCGGCCGGAGAAGGTGACCTCGGGGGACTCGCCGCCGATCGCCGAGCGGGGCTCCATGCGGTGGTCGGCGAGGATCGACAGACCGAGGGTCTGCGGGGTGGCGGCGAGCCGGGAGAGCCGCATGGGGTAGACGAGTTCGGGGGAGTCGAAGGTGATGCGGAGCGGGGTCAGCTCGCCGTAGAGGGGCGTGTCGCGCTGCTCCGGGGCGAGGCGGATGGCGACGTACTCCCACTTCCGGTCGACGTAGGGCCGGAGTTCGGGGGTGAGCCGGTCGGGGAGCTCGAAGCCGTTGGCACGGAGCCAGCCGGCGAGGGCCTTGGGGTCGGTGGCGGTGAGGCGGGCGACGTCGAAGGGGCCGAGCCGTTCGCGGCCGACCACGCCGACGGCGCCGCCGGGGGCCGCGCCGGCCGAGGCCCCGTCGCCGCGGCCGGTGTCGAAGGGCCAGTCGTCCTCGCGGGGCCAGAAGTAGGAGCGGTCGCGCTCCTCGGGCGCGGTGAGTTCCTCGATCGCGTCGAAGAGCGCCGGGTCGCCGAGGGTGACGTCCGCCCGGCGCGGCACGGGCATCACCCAGGCGGCCTGGCGGGCGTTGCCGTGCACGCGGAAGCGCATGACGACGGTCTCGGTCCGGCCGTCCCAGCGGACGGCGGACTCCTCCCGGTCGACGCCGATGCGCTCCGACGGGCGCGTGATCATGGCGCCGCAGCCGCACGCCCAGGCGGGCGCGACGAGCGAGCCGAGCTGGAGCGCGAGCAGCGCGACGAGTGTGGCCAGGATCCTGGCCCTGGTGGTGTGTGTCCCCCGCATGCCCGGTCGGACGTGCGGGGGGAGGGTTCCGGTTCCCGTTCCCGTTCCGTCAGGAGGCGGTGCGGACCCGCAGCTCCTTCACGCCGTTGAGCCAGGCGGCCCGCAGCCGGCGGGGTTCCGCCACGAGGGTGAGGTCGGGCAGGACGTCGGCGATGGCGTCGAAGATCAGGTCGATCTCCTTCACGGCGAGGGACTTGCCGAGGCAGAAGTGGGGTCCGCCGCCGCCGAAGCCCAGGTGGGGGTTGGGGTCGCGGGTGATGTCGAAGGCGTCCGGGTTCTCGAAGACCTCGGGGTCGTGGTTGGCGGAGGAGTAGAAGAGGCCGACCCGGTCGCCCTTCTTGATCTTCTGGCCGCCGATCTCGGTGTCCTGGGTGGCGGTGCGCTGGAAGGAGACGACCGGGGTGGCCCAGCGGACGATCTCCTCCGCGGTGGACGCGGGGCGCTCCCGCTTGTAGAGCTCCCACTGGTCGGGGTGGGTGAGGAAGGCGTGCATGCCGTGGCTGATGGCGTTGCGGGTGGTTTCGTTCCCGGCGACGGCGAGCAGCAGTACGAAGAACCCGAACTCGTCGGAGGAGAGGTTGCCTTGGCCCTCGGCGGCGACGAGCTGCGACACGATGTCCCGGGCGGGACACTCCTTGCGCGCCGCGGCCATGTTCATCGCGTAGCCGATGAGTTCCATGGCGGCCTCGACGCCGACCTCCTCGGTGATGGCGTACTCGGGGTCGTCGTACGCCACCATCTTGTTGGACCAGTCGAAGATGCGGGAGCGGTCCTCCTGGGGGACGCCGATGAGTTCGGCGATGGCCTGGAGGGGCAGTTCGACGGCGACCCGGGTGACGAAGTCGAAGGCTCCGTCGGGGTCTTCGGCGGCCGCGGCCCGCGCCTCCTCGGCGATCGCGCGGGCGCGGGTGCGCAGGGCGGTCTCCAGGTTGCGGATGGCTCGGGGGGTGAAGCCGCGCTGGACGATCTGCCGGACCCGGGTGTGCTCGGGCGGGTCCATGTTGAGCATGATCAGCTTCTGGACGTCGATCTGGTCGCGTCCGATGTGCTCGTTGAAGCGGATCACCGCGGTGTTCTCGTGGGAGGAGAACAACTCGGGGTGGGTGGAGACGTACTTGACGTCCGCGTGACGGGTGACGGCCCAGTACCCCTCGTCGTCGAAGCCGGTGATGCCGCGCGGCTGGGGGCACCACCAGACCGGGGCGGTCCGCCGCAGCTCCGCGAACTCGGGGAGCGGGACGCGGCTGCGCAGCAGGTCGGGGTCGGTGGCGTCGAACCCTTCGGGGAGGTGGGGGCAGGTCATCGGCAACACGCTCCATATCTGATGGACCATCAGAAGTTGCCGGGAAAGTTAGTAACGAGTTCTACAAGTAGCAAGAGGTACGGGCCGAATACGCCCCCGCGCGACACCGGAACGCCCCTCCGCGCCCTGCCGGAGCACCTCCCCGCGCCCTGCCGGAACGCCTCCCCGCGCCCTGCCGGAACGCCTCCCCGCGCGCCGTCGGAACGCCTCCCCGTGCGCCGCCGGAGCGGCCGGAACCCGTCCCCGCCGCCGAACTCCTGCCTTCCGGACCCTTGCGTACCGGCGGTGGCAGTCATAAGACTTCACTCGGAACTAGAACGCGTACTAGTTCTCCCGTGACGCCGACCGGCGGGTGCCGGGACACCCCGTCCGGTCGAGGAGAGGACGAGCTCATGGCCGCGGAACCCGTCATCGTCGAAGCCGTACGCACCCCCATCGGCAAGCGCGGAGGCGCGCTCGCCAACCTCCACCCCGCCTACCTCCTGGGCGAGACCTACCGTGAACTCCTCGGCCGCACCGGCATCCCCGCCGACTGCGTCGAACAGATCGTCGGCGGCACGGTCACCCACGCCGGCGAGCAGTCCATGAACCCGGCGCGCACCGCCTGGCTCGCCATGGGCCTGCCGTACGAGACCGGCGCCACCACCGTCGACGCGCAGTGCGGCTCCTCGCAGCAGGCCGGCCACATGGTGGCCAACATGATCACGGCCGGGGTCATCGACGTCGGCATCTCCTGCGGCGTCGAGGCCATGTCCCGCGTCCCGCTCGGCTCCGGCTCCAAGCACGGGCCCGGCAAGCCCTTCCCCGACGAGTGGAACGTCGACCTGCCCAACCAGTTCGAGGCCGCCGAGCGCATCGCCCGCCGGCGCGGCCTCACCCGCGAGCGCGTCGACTCCCTCGGCGTCATCTCCCAGGAACGCGCCGCCGTCGCCTGGTCCGAGGAACGCTTCAAGCGCGAGACCTTCGCCGTCCAGGTCCCGACCACCGAAGCCGAACAGCACGCGGGGCAGGGCATGTGGCGGCTGGTCGACCGCGACGAGGGCTTGCGCGACACCAGCATGGAGGGCCTGGCCCGGCTCAAGCCGGTCATGCCCACCGCCGTCCACACCGCCGGCAACTCCTCGCAGATCTCCGACGGCTCCTCCGCCGTGATGTGGGCCTCCAAGCGCATGGCCCGCGCGCTCAAGCTGCGCCCCCGCGCCCGGATCGTCGCCCAGGCGCTCGTCGGCGCCGATCCCCACTACCACCTCGACGGGCCCATCGACGCGACCCGGGCGGTCCTCGGCAAGGCCGGCATGTCCCTCCGGGACATCGACCTGGTCGAGATCAACGAGGCCTTCGCCTCGGTGGTGCTCAGCTGGGCGCAGGAGTTCGAGAAGGACCTCGACGGCCTGGAGAAGGTCAACGTCAACGGCGGCGCCATCGCCCTCGGTCACCCGGTCGGCGCGACCGGTGCCCGCCTCGTCACCACCGCGCTGCACGAGCTGGAGCGGTCCGACAAGGAGTTCGCGCTGATCACCATGTGCGCCGGCGGCGCACAGGCCACCGGCACGATCATCCAGCGGCTGTAGTCCACCCGACGGCTGTCGACCACCCGGCGGCTGTAGTCCGTCCGACGGCTGTCGACCGTCCGGCGACCGCGGGCCGTCCCGTGACCGACGGGCGTACGGCGGTCGCGGACGGTGACACGAGACCTGGCAGGGGTGCCCGGGAAACCGCGGGGCCCCGCCCC
>NZ_JBHTST010000163.1:0-17383 GCF_042794995.1 Streptomyces sp. NPDC056503 | reverse complement strand
GTGGTGGAGGTCGGCCATCAGGAGCATGTTCTCCAGGCCGGTGATGAGGCCGTCGACGGCGGAGAACTGTCCGGTGACGCCGATGGCGGCGCGGACCCGGTGGGCGTCGGTGGCCAGGTCGTGGCCGGCGACGGCGGCCTGGCCGGCGTCGGCGGTGACGAGGGTGGAGAGGATCTTCACGGCGGTCGTCTTGCCCGCGCCGTTCGGGCCGAGCAGGGCGAAGACCGTACCGGCCGGGACGGTCAGGTCGACTCCGTCGAGGACGACCTTGTCGCCGTACGACTTGCGCAGACCGGTCGCCGCGATGGCGGGGTTCGTCATGACGGATCGCTCCTTGGTGGGGGTGGGGTGGGTGCCGTGTCAGTTGCTGTGGGCGGTGATGTCGCCGAGGGCGGTGGTGGCGTGGAGGGTGAGGGGGGTGCCGGTGCCGTGGGTGTTCTGGAGGGTGTTGGTGATGCGGCCGAGGGTGGTGCCGGCGTCGAGGGTGGCGGTGGTGGAGCGGGCGGCGCCGATGGTGATGGAGCCGGCCTGGGTGTCGAGGCGGACGGTGCCGCCGGTGGCCTCGGTGATGCGCAGGTCGCCGCGGGTGGTGGTGAGTTCGGCGTCGCCGTGGAGGTGGCCGAGGGTGATGTCGCCGTCCTGGAGGGTGAGGTGGGCGGTGCGGGCCTCGTCGAGCTTGACGGGGCCCTGGGCGGCTTCGAAGGTGACGTCGCCGAGCCGTCCGACGCCGCGCAGGTCGGCGGCGGCGGCCTTGGCCCGGACGGAGGAGTCGGCGGGGAGCTGGACGGTGATCTCGACGGAGCCGGTGGCGCCGAAGAGCTGGTTTCCGGTCTCGGGGGCGGTGATGTCCAGGACGCCGTCGGCGAAGGAGACGGTGGTGGTCTCGGCGGCCTTCACGTCGCGGGACTTGGCGGGGTTGGCGGGGCGGATGTCGACGGTGACGTCGGCGCGGTCGGCGGCGATGAAGCGCAGGTGGCCGGCCGGGAGGGTGACGACGGCGGCGATCGGGGCGGTGGCGGCGAAGGTGCGCATGGTTTCTGCTCCTGTGGAGTGGTGAGTCCGTCGGTGTTTCCGACATGAGAAAAGCTACGTTGCTTTCCAATCCTCAGCAACACCCTCGTTGCACAAGAATGGCATCACTACAGGTCACAGCAGTTATTTCGTTGCAATGGAAGAAAGATTGACGCAACGGCATATGCCAGCACGTTGCAATGGTGGTGCAGTGAACGCTCCGCGGGGCCGCCCGGACCGCCGGAAAAGCCCGACGGCCGGCGAGACGGTCCGGGAGCTCCGGACCACCTCGCCGGCCGTCGGGCCGGGAAGGAGGGAACGCTCTACGCGGTGGCGGGCACCTTCGCCCTGGCCGTCTGCGTCCGCACCGCCCCCATGCTCGCCGCGATGACGAGCGCGATCGCGAGGCCGTCCGTCACGGAGAGGGCCTGGTGGAGGACGAGGAGGCCGGCACCGGCCGCGATGGCGGGCTCCAGGCTCATCAGGACGGCGAAGGTGGGGGCGGGCAGGCGGCGCAGGGCGAGGAGTTCGAGGGTGTAGGGCAGCACCGAGGAGAGCAGCGCGACACCGAGGCCCAGCGCGATCGTCGACGGCACGAGCAGCGCGCCGCCCGCCTCGGCGATCCCGAGCGGCAGGGTGAGGACCGCGCCGAAGGCCATCGCGAGGGCCAGCCCGTCGGCCTGCGGGAAGCGCCGGCCGGTACGGGCGCTGAAGACGATGTACGCCGCCCACATGGCGCCCGCCGCGAGCGCGAAGCCCGCGCCGAGCGGGTCGAGCCCGTCGAACCCGCCGCCGCCGAGCAGGGCGACGCCGCCGAACGCGAGGCCGGCCCAGAGGAGGTTGACGAGGCGTCGGGAGGCGATGACGGAGAGGACCAGCGGGCCGAGCACCTCCAGGGTGACGGCGGCGCCGAGCGGGATCCGGTCGATCGACTGGTAGAAGAGGACGTTCATGCCCGCCATGGCGGTGCCGAAGGCGACGACGGTCCCCCAGTCGGCCCGGCCGTAGCCGCGCACCTTGGGCCGGCAGACCAGCAGCAGCACCAGGGCGGCGAGCACGAGCCGCAGCGTGACGACCCCGAGCGCTCCGGCCCGGGGCATCAGCAGCACGGCGACGGCCGACCCGAACTGCACGGAGAGCCCGCCGGCGACGACGAGCGCGACGGGCCCGAACCGCCCGGGCGCGGCACCGGGGGCGCGGTCCCGGCGGCCGGCCGAAGCCGCACCCGCCGCCGCGCCGGCAACCGCTCCGGCGCCCGCTCCGGCACCCGTGGTCACGCCCGCGGCCGTACCGGCCCCACCCGTGCCCGTCCCAGGGGCCGAGGCCACTCCCGTCGCCCCCGCCACCCGGCTGTCCACGGCCACCACTCCTCCGAAGTCCACTCCACTAAACTCTCAGTCCAGAGTAGTGCACTCTCCCGTACCCTGACGACCGAATTCCGCTTCCACGCTAAGGAGTGCGGGGCCGCCAGCGGAAATGCCGATCACCCTGCGGTTATGCTCCGGAAACATGACCCTGCGCATCGAGCTGCGCCACCTCCGCTGCTTCCTCGCCATCGCCGAGGAGGAGAACCTCACCCGCGCGGCCGCCCGCCTCCACCTCACGCAGCCCGCCGTCTCCCGCACCCTCGCCGCCCTCGAACGGCACCTCGGCGCCCGGCTCGTCGACCGCTCCACCCACCACCTCGCCCTCACCGCCGAGGGCCGCGCCTTCCGCGAACGGGCCGCCGCCGCCCTCGCCGCCTTCGACGCGGCCGTCGACCCGGCCAGGCTCCACCACCGTCCGCTCCGGCTCGGCCACGCCTGGTCGGCCTTCGGCCCCTACACGACCCCGCTGCTCCGCCGCTGGCAGCGCGAACACCCGGAAACCCCCCTCGAACTCCTCCGCATCGACGACCGCACCGCCGGCCTCGCCCGGGGCCAGGTCGACGCGGCCCTGCTGCGCGGCACCGTCGACGCCCCCGGCCTGGTCACCGCCGAACTCGCCACGGAGCCCAGGGTCGCCGCCCTCCCCGCCGACAGCCCCCTCGCGGACCGCCCGGGCGACCTCACCCTCCTCGACCTCGCCGACGAGACGGTCGTCCTCAACACCGTCTCGGGCGCGACCACCCTCACCCTGTGGCCGCTGCCCGCCCGCCCCACGAGCACCCTCACGGTCGCCAACACCGACGACTGGCTCGCCGCGATCGCCGCCGCCCGGGGGGTCGGCGTCTCCTCCGCCTCCACGGCGGCGGTCCACCCCCACCCCGGAGTCGCCTACCGGCCCCTGAGCGGGGCCCCGCCCCTCCCCGTCCTCCTCGCCTGGCGCGACGCCTTCCCCCACCCGGCGACACAGGACCTGGTGCGGATGGCCCGGGAGATCGTCAGCGCGGGCTGACCCGCGCCCCCTCGTCCTCCCGCCGCAGCGAACGCCACACGTGCCGGGCCCAGGCGTGCTGCTCCGCCTCCGTGTACGAACAGAACAGCCCGGCCGCCGCCCCGTCCGGCTCCACCACGTACGCCGTCAGCTCGTGCCGGGACCGTCCCGTGTCCTCGGGCGTGAACCAGAACGCGTACCGGACGCCACCGCCCTCCAGCCGCTCCAGGTGCTCCTGCCCGGCCGGCACCGGCGGGGTCTCCCCGACGAGCAGCGGGAGGAAGTCCTCGGCGGCCCGCCCCGGCTCACTGTCCTGGAAGGTGGCCAGGGCCACGGTGCGGTCCGGCGCCCCGAAGTGGTCGACACCGTCCTCGAACCGCCCGGAGAACCCCGCCGTACGCTCCACCGACCAGCCGTCCCCGAGATCCGTCCGCACGGCGACGGGCAGCGGGTGCGGGAAGCGGGCCAGCACGTGGTCCCGGTCCCACGTCTCCCCGAGCAGCCCGGTGGCCGCCTCCCCGTGCCCCTCGACGAGGTACGGCAGCTCCTCCGCGTCCAGGATCCGCCCGGTGAACTCCGCTCCAAGCACGTCCTCGCCCCACGGCATCACCGCGTTCGCGAGCCGCCCGCGCACGACCAGCTCCGGATACGCGACCTGGTCCTCCCAGACGGCAGCGGCGTGCCGGAACGTCTCCTCGTCGGTCTCCACCCAGGCCCCGAGCACCAGCTCGGCCTCCCCCGTCAGCCGCACCGGCAGCAGACAGCGCACGAAGAACCCGCCTCCTTCGAGCGCCAGCAGCGCACTGGGCCCGGGCGACCGCCGAGCCGACTCCGGCAGGTCGAAGGCGGCGTCCGGCAACCCGAACCGGACGTCGATCCGCCGCTCGTCGGCGAGCACGTCACCGCAGCAGGAACAACGCGCGGGAGCCGGGGCGGCGGGGACAGGGGCGGAGGCGGGAGGGCTGGTATCGCTCATTCCCGCACCCTAATCCGGCCGGAAACACCCCCGCGCGGCGGGCGCGGCACCCGCCGCGGCAGGGCGCCGGTCAGTCGTCGTAGAAGAAGGACTCCAGGTCCTCCATCGTGCCCGGGCCGCAGAAGCAGCACTCGGCGCGGGACATGTCCTTCTCCGACGGGGGGCGGCCCTCCTCGACGAACCGTCGCATCCATCTCTCACCGGGCTCGGCCATCGCGTAAACGGCGGACAGCAGCTCGGACATGCCCGCGGCTCCTGGCGGGGTGCGGCCCGCCACGGGCTGGAGCTCCCAGCCGCCGGCCCGGGCGGCGAGGCGGATCACGCCGGCCCAGTTGGAGATCCGCCCGATGCGGACGTACCAGTTGTCCTCGGTGAAGGGGGGCAGGCGGCCGCCGTGCAGGGCGTTGGTCGCGGCCATGATGTCCGCCACCACCGCGCGCTCCACCTCGTCGCGGACCCAGCGGCCCTCCTGCGCCTCCTCGATGGCGGCGCCCCACCATTCCCACGCGTCGTCGATCAGGGCCAGGTGGTCGTCCATCCCCGCACCCTGTCACGTCCTCCTCGGCGCGGCCCGTCCAGCCCCTCGGCGCGGCCCGTCCAGCCCCTCCGCGAGGACCTCCGCCAGGTGCCTTCCCCGCCGGGCCGTCAGGTGTCCGATCTGGGTGCGGCAGGAGAAGCCGTCGGCCAGGACCTCCGCCCGGTCCGGGGCAGCCCGCAGGCCGGGCAGGAGCCGGTCCTCGGCGCAGGCGCGGGAGACCTCCTCGTGGCCCGGTTCGAAGCCGAAGTTGCCCGCCAGGCCGCAGCAGCCGCCCGCGAGGGCGCCGGTGAGACCGGCCTTCTCCCGCAGCCGGCGGTCCGGCGCGTCGCCCAGGACGGCGTGCTGGTGGCAGTGGGTCTGGCCGGTGACCGGGCGGTCGATCCTCGGCGGGGCCCAGTCGGGGGCCAGCGTCTCCAGGGCCTCCGCGAAGGTCAGGACCGACGCCGCCAGACGGGCCGCCCCCGGCTCGTCCGGGAGCAGCTCGGGGAGGTCGGTCCGGAGGGTCGCCGCGCACGAGGGCTCCAGGACGACCACCGGGCCGTCCACGCCGCCCATCACGTCCAGCGTCCGCCGCATCACCCCGCGCGCCGCCCCCAGCCGCCCCGTCGACACGTACGTCAGCCCGCAGCACACCTTCCCCGGCGGCAGTTCCACGCCCAGCCCCGCCGCGTCCAGCACCCGTACCGCCGCCGTGCCCACCTGGGGGGCCAGGTGGTCCGTGAAGGTGTCGGGCCAGAGGGTGAGGGCCGGGGGGCGGGACGAGGCGCGGTCGGCGAACCAGGAGGTGAAGGTCCGGGCCGCGACCCTCGGCAGCGGCCGTTCGGGCGTGACGCCCGCCAGGCGGGCCGCGAACGGCAGCCGCGTCGCCGCGTTCAGGCCGCGTCCGAACAGGTCCAGCCAGTGCGGCAGCCCGCCCATCGTCCAGTGCGAGCGCGGCCGCCGCCACCAGCCGCCCGCTCCCCCGTAGTGCCGGGACAGGAACTCCGCCTTGTAGGCGGCCATGTCGACGCCCACCGGGCAGTCGCTGCGGCAGCCCTTGCAGGACAGGCAGAGGTCCAGCGCCTCCCGGACCTCCTCCGAGCGCCAGCCGTCCGTGACGACCTCGCCGAGCGCCATCTCGTGCAGGAGGCGGGCCCGGCCCCGCGTGGAGTGCTTCTCCTCCCCCGTCGCGCGGAACGACGGACACATCACGGAGTCGTCCGGAGCCGGCCCGGAGACCCGGCACTTGGCGACTCCGACGCAGCGGGCCGCCGCCCGGCCGAGGCCCACCACCGGCAGCCCCTCGAACCGGAGCCCCTCGTCCAGCGGCCTCGGGCGGACCAGCATGCCCGGGTTGAGGCCGCCGTCCGGGTCCCACACGTCCTTGACCCGGCCGAACAGGCCGACCAGCTCCTCGCCGTACATCCTCGGCAGCAGCTCCGCCCGCGCCTGTCCGTCGCCGTGCTCGCCCGAGAGGGAGCCGCCGTGGGCGACGACGAGGTCGGCGACGGACTCGGAGAAGCGGCGGAAGTCCCGCACGCCGCCGTCCGTCCACAGGTCGAAGTCGATGCGGACGTGCACACAGCCGTCGCCGAAGTGCCCGTACGGGACGCCCCGGAGGCCGAACTCGGCCAGCAGCGCCCGGAACTCCCGGAGGTACGCGCCGAGCCGGGCCGGCGGCACCGCGCAGTCCTCCCACCCCGGCCAGGCGTCCCCGCCGCCCGGCGGCCGGGTCGCGGTCCCGGCCGCGTCCTCCCGGATCCGCCACAGCGCCCGCTGCCCGGCCGGGTCCCGCACCACCGCCGCGTCGACGGCGTCCGCCGCCCGTACGAGCTCCGCCGCCGCGCCCTCCCCGTCCATCTCGCAGAACAGCCACGCCCCGCCCCGGGGCAACGAGGCGTCCGGCCCCACCAGGTCCGCCGCCATCCCCTCCACGGTCAGCGGCCGGTGCTCCAGCAGCCCCGCCGCCGCGTCCGCCGCGGCCGTCTCGTCGGCGTACCCGAGGACCACCAGGACGGGCTCGGCCGGCAGCGGGACGAGGCGCACCGTCGCCTCCGTCACCACGCCGAGGGTGCCCTCGGTGCCGACGAAGGAGCGGACGACGTCCGTGCCCCGTTCGGGGAGCAGCGCGTCGAGGGCGTAGCCGGAGATCCGGCGGGGCAGGCCGGCCGGGTAACCGGTCCGCAGCAGGGCGAGGTTGCGGTCGACGAGGTCCAGGAGGCCGGCCGGGGCGCCCTGCCCGTCCTTCCCGAGCGTCAACCTCTCGCCGCGATACGTCACCACATCCAGCGAGCGCACGTTGTCGGCGGTCGTGCCCCAGGCGACCGAGTGCGCCCCGCAGGCGTTGTTGCCGATCATGCCGCCGAGGGTGCAGCGGCTGTGGGTGGAGGGGTCGGGGCCGAAGGTGAGGCCGTACGGGCGGACGGCCTCCCGCAGCCGGCCGAGGACGAGGCCGGGGCGGACCACGGCGGTGCGGGCGGCGGGGTCGAGGGAGACGACGCCGCCCATGTGCCGTGTGAGGTCGAGCACGACGCCGGTGCCGGTGGCCTGGCCCCCGATGGAGGTGCCGGCGCCGCGCGGCACGACCGGGACGCCGTGCCGCCGGCACACCTCCAGCGCCGCGGCGACGTCGTCGGCGTCCCGCGGCGCGACCGTACCGGCGGGCACGCGGCGGTAGTTGGAGGCGTCCATGGTCGCGAGCGCCCGCGCGGAGGCACCGAAGTCGACGTCTCCGGCGAGTGCGGACCTCAGGTCGGCGGCGAGTCTGTCGTCTGTTCCCACCACGCAAGGATGTCTCGTTCTTCGTCTCATCCGGCGGACATCCCGCGACCCGGGCCACCCCGACCCGATACTCTCCGGCTCGTGGCCGACATCCAGATTCCCGCTGACATCAAGCCCGCAGACGGTCGTTTCGGCGCGGGCCCCTCCAAGGTGCGGACGGAGGCGCTGGACGCCCTGGCCGCCACCGGCACCTCCCTCCTGGGCACGTCCCACCGCCAGGCTCCGGTCAAGAACCTGGTCGGCGAGGTACGTGCCGGCATCTCCGCGCTGTTCTCGCTGCCCGAGGGCTACGAGGTGGTCCTGGGCAACGGCGGCTCCACCGCCTTCTGGGACATCGCGACCCACGGTCTGATCGAGAACAAGTCGCAGCACCTCACCTTCGGCGAGTTCTCCTCCAAGTTCGCGAAGGCCGCGAAGCTGGCCCCGTGGCTGGCCGAGCCGACCGTGATCTCCTCCGACCCGGGCACCCACCCGGAGCCGGTGGCCGAGGCGGGCGTGGACGTCTACGCCTACACCCACAACGAGACCTCGACCGGCGTCGCCGCCCCGCTGAAGCGGGTCGCGGGCGCCGACGAGGGCGCGCTGGTCCTCGTGGACGCGACCTCGGGCGCGGGCGGTCTGCCCGTCGACATCACCGAGACGGACGTCTACTACTTCGCCCCGCAGAAGTCCTTCGCCGCCGAGGGCGGCCTGTGGCTGGCGGCGTTCTCCCCGGCCGCCCTGGAGCGGGCGCAGCGGATCCACGCCTCCGGCCGGCACATCCCGGAGTTCTTCTCGCTGCCGACCGCGATCGACAACTCGGTGAAGAACCAGACGTACAACACCCCGGCGCTGTCGACCCTCTTCCTGCTGAACGAGCAGCTGAAGTGGATCAACGGCCAGGGTGGTCTGGAGTGGGCCGTGGCCCGCACGAAGGAGTCCTCGGACGCCCTCTACACCTGGGCCGAGGAGTCGAAGTACGCGACGCCGTTCGTGACGGACCCGGCGAAGCGCTCGCAGGTCATCGGCACGATCGACTTCGCGGACGAGATCGACGCGGCCGCGGTCGCGAAGGTGCTGCGCGCGAACGGCATCGTGGACACCGAGCCGTACCGCAAGCTGGGCCGCAACCAGCTGCGGATCGCGATGTTCCCGGCGGTCGACCCGGCGGACGTGCGCGCCCTGACGGCCTGCATCGACCACGTGATCGAGAAGCTCTGATCATCGCCCCACCCCTGCGCGAAGGGCCCCGCACCGGTCGTGACCGGTGCGGGGCCCTTCGCCGTGGGGCCCGGGGCCGGTCGGCCGCCGTCCTGCGCGGACGCCTGTGCCTACGTCTGTGCCTGCGCCTGTGCCTGTGCCTTCACGTGGTCGATGACGGCGTCGAACTCGGCCGTCGGCGAGAACTCGACGACGTCGACGTCCTCCAGCGCCTCGGGGGCGTGGCCGGGTCCCCAGTAGTAGGCCTGGCCGGCCTCGTAGACCTCCTCGCCCGTCGCCGTCCGCATCCTGATCCGGCCCTTGAACACGTACCCCCAGTGGGGGCACTGGCACAGGTCGCCTTCCAGGCCCTTGAGCGCGGGCGCCATGTCGGTGCCCGCGGGGAGGTGGATGAAGGCGACGCTCATGCCTCCGCCCGCCTCCCGCTTCCGGAAGTCGAGGCCGCCGCCCTCCATGGCGACCGGGGTGCCGTCACGCGTGAATGCCGTCATTCCGCTTCACCTCTTCGGTCTCCTTCCAGTCTCGACCCGGGGCGGCCCGGCGGCGAGGGCGGAGCGACCGGGGCGGGTCAGCGGCGGAGGAGGCGCTTGATGCCGAGGACGAGGACGGTGCCGCCGGCGAGGACGAGGAAGCCGGTGGTGGCGCTGCCCCGCGAGCCGGCGTCGGCGGGTCCCGCGGTGGCTCCGGGCGCCGGGGTGGCGGTGCCCGTGCCGGGCTGCGACGGGGCGGAGCCCCCGCCCTCCGGACGGTCCTCCCGGTCCACGCGGACGACGCGGCTGCCCTGCCCCTCCGAGCCGAACATGAGGGCCGAGCCGTCGGTCGTGTACGTCACGGATTCCGCCTGGCCCTGGAAGGGGGCGCCGGGGGAGGTGCCGTCGCCCTCGATGCGGCCGTCCTTCCAGTCGTACTCGCGGGCGCTGAAGTAGCTGCGCAGGAGGAGCCGGTCGCCGTCGGGCGAGAAGGCGCCGTCGGTCACCCAGGGGACCTCCCCGATGCGCCGGAAGGTGTTGGTGCCGGAGGTGGAGAGGCGCTCGGGGCCCTCGTACAGGCCGCCGCCGTCCTCCTTCTTGCTGGCGATGTAGACGCGGCCGGTCTTCGGATGGACCATCAGCGCCTCGGCGTTGCGGGGGCCGTCGGCGTACTTCACGTCGTACTGCTTCGCCTGGACGGTCCGGTCGCCCAGGGTCTTCGGCTCGGGGAAGCGGTAGATCCAGACGTGGTCCCAGGAGCCGTCGAGGTTGTCGCCGATGTCGCCGACGTAGATGTCGCCGTCCGGGCCGACGGCGATGGCCTCCATGTCACGGGGGGTGCCGACCCCGGCCATGGTCAGGGTCGCGACCGTCTCGCCCGTACGGGAGTCGACGCCGAAGATCCGGGGCTGGTCCTGGTCGTTGTGCGTCCAGTAGATCCCCGGGTGGGCCCGGCTCGCGGCGAGGCCGCTGGACTCGGTGATCCGCGGGTCCTGGATCGTGAAGTCCCGGTCGGCGGGGCCGGGGTCCGCGTACGCGGGGGCCGCGGACAGGGCGAGGGCCGCGACGGCGGCGAGGACGGCACGGGATCCGGTACGCATGCCCCCCAGCCTGCCACGGAGCCGTCCCGCCCGCCGGACCCCGGGGCCCGGCCCGCGCCCCGCCCCGGACGGCCGAAACGTGGTTGACCTGCGGCGACGGCGCTGTCATGGTCACGGCCATGCCTACCTTCTCCGCGCCCGACGGCACCCTCCTCGCCCACCACGCGTCCGGATCGGGGACCGGTGCGCCGCTGCTCTGCCTGCCCGGCGGCCCGCTTCAGGACTCCGCCTACCTGGCCGGTCTCGACGGCCTCGGCGGCCGCCGGACCGTCCGGCTCGACCTGCGCGGCACCGGCGCCTCGGCGGTACCGGCCGACCCGGCCTCCTACCGCTGCGACCGGCTCGTCGGGGACGTGGAGGCGCTGCGGGTCCACCTCGGGCTCGACGCCGTCGACGTCCTCGGCCACTCGGCGGGCGCGAACCTCGCCGCGCTGTACGTGACGCGGCACCCGGAGCGGGTCCGCCGGCTGGTGCTCGTGACGCCGGGCGCGGCGGCGGCCGGGATCGACACGGCGCCGGAGGAGCGGCTGGCGGCGGCGCGGCTGCGGGCCGGGGAGCCGTGGTTCGCGGAGGCGTACGCGGCGCTGGAGGAGCTGACGGCGGGGCGCGGGACGGGCGAGACGTTCGGGAAGGTCGCGCCGTTCTTCCACGGCACCTGGGACGACGCGGCGCGCGAGCGGCACGCGGCCTCGCACCGGGAGCGGAACGGGGAGGGCGCCGGGGTCTACGGGGGCGAGGGCGCCTACGACCCGGCGGCGACGCGCGCGGCGTTCGCGGCGTTCGGGCGGCCCGTGCTGGTCGTCGCCGGCGAGGGCGACGCGAACACCCCGCCGCCGACGGCCGCCGCGTACGCGGAGCTGTTCCCGGCGGCCCGGCTTGAGGTCCTGAAGGGCGGCGGGCACTTCCCGTGGCACGACGACGCGCGGTGGTTCGCGGACCGGGTGACGGAGTTCCTGGACGCGTAGGCGGCACGCCGCGCCTGAACGCGCGGTGTCGCCCCGTACAACCTTCCGGGCGGGCGGCGGGTCTGTGGGGTGTGGCGCTGGGGCGCCGCACCCGCTCTTCCCTCGCCCGAGGAGGCCCGCCTTGTCCCGTGCCCGCGTCCGCGCCCGCACCCCCCGCGTCCGCCCGTCCCGGCTCCGTCTGACCGCCGCCCTGGCCGTCACCCTCGCCGCGACGACCGCCGCCACCGTGGCGGGGCCGGGTATCGCGGCGGCGGCGCCCGCCGCCGTGGCGCGGGAGGCGGCGGCCGGGGCGACGCTCCCCGAGCTCGACTCGGGGGCCGTAGTCGGCGGCGTCGGCACCACCGGCTTCCTCACCGTCCGGGCCTCGGTCGCCACCTGGACGCGGTACGACGGCACCTCCGTCGACCTGTCCGAGGACGGGGCCCGCTACTCGGGCGCCGACCAGAGCGACATCGTGGTGGTGAGCAAGGGCACCCGCCATGCCTTCCACGACATGGCCGGGGGCGGCGCCCCCGTCGTCATCGACAGCCCGCCGTACACACTGAACGCGGTCAACGGCTCGACGCTCGTGATGGTCGACGAGACCACCGGCACTCTCCACCTCGTCAGCCGGACGCCGGACGGCCGGACCGTCGACCGCGAGGTGACCGGGCTGCCGGCCGGAAAGATCTGGAACACCGCCGGAACGGTCCCCGGCACGGTGGCCGTCCAGGTGGCCGAGGCCGGCACCTCCGCGTACCGGCTCGCCGTGATCGACGTGGCCACGGCCGCCACCACCCGGACCTACGACCTGGGCGGCTACGCCTACCGGACCCAGGTGACGCCGGATCATGTCGCCTGGCAGACCTACGGCACCACGACGAAGGTCGTCGACCGGCACACCGGGACGTCCGAGACCGTGTCCGGCTGGGCCACGTTCGCCTTCGGCGGCGACTGGCTCGCGGTCGAGGACACCACCCGGCTCACCTTCCGGTCACGGAAGGACGGCCACACGGTCGAGCCCTTCCGCTTCGCGAACCAGATCACGCCCGGGCCCGACGGCACGCTCCTCGTGCGCGGCGGCACCACGGCGGACGGCTGGGGCGTCTTCCGGGTCGCCCTCGGCACGGACGGCGAGCCGACGGTGACCATGGTGGCGGACGTCCCCGACGGCCAGGAGCTCACCCTGAGGAGCCTGTCGGTGCCGAACGGAACCGGGACGTTCCGCTGGGACATCAGCGACGAGGAGGCGGTCGTCAGCTTCGAGCTGACCCACACCGCCACCGGCCTGACGACCACCATCCACAACGAGTACCAGCCGTTCGTCACCTGGGGCGGCGGGCTGCGCGGCACGTACTTCGGCGCCTACAACGGCACGTACACGTGGAAGATGCGCGCCAGTTCGGAGGGGGCCGACTTCGGTCCTGCCGTCGTACGCACGGGCACCCTCACCGTGTCCCGCCCCACGCAGCGGCGCGACTTCAACGACAACGCCGGCGCCGACGCGCTCGTCCGCGACGGCTCCGGCAGGCTCTTCGCTTACGAGATGAGCGAGCTGACGGCCATGCGGACCGATCTGGAGTGCTACGAGACGGACTGCCAGCCCCTCACCAAGCCGACCCCGGAGCTCCTCGGCACCGGCGGGTGGAACACGTACACCCTGCTGGCCTCCCCGGGGAACCTGGCCGGCGGCGCCGCCGACGACGTCATCGGGCGGGACCG
The DNA here is from genome assembly GCF_042794995.1 of Streptomyces sp. NPDC056503. Taxonomy (NCBI): domain Bacteria; kingdom Bacillati; phylum Actinomycetota; class Actinomycetes; order Kitasatosporales; family Streptomycetaceae; genus Streptomyces; species Streptomyces sp. NPDC056503. Next base: position 4,307 of record NZ_JBHTST010000163.1, on the reverse strand, counting down.
TGACGGCGTGCTCTGGCTCTACCAGAGCGAGAAGCAGAAGCTGCTCCCGCGCACGAAGATCGGCGGCGGCTGGCAGGTCTACGACAAGATCGTCGGAGGCTCGGACCTCAACGGCGACGGACGCGGCGACCTCCTCGCCACCGACACCGCCGGCGTCCTGTGGCTCTACACCTCCACCGGTGACGCCAAGGCCCCCTTCAAGGCCCGCAAGAGGATCGGCGGCGGCTGGGGCCAGTACAACCTCCTCACCGCCCCCGGCAACATCGCCGGAGCCTCCGGCGGCGACCTCCTCGCCCGCGACAAGGACGGCGTCCTCTGGCTCTACCTCGGCAAGGGCGACGGCACCTTCACCGCCCGCCGCAGGATCGGCGGCGGCTGGCAGAAGTACACCCAGATCGTCCCCGCCGGGAAGAACCCCTGGCACCCGGTGAGCGACATCCTCGCCGTCGGCCCCTCCGGTTCCGCGCGCTACCACGCCGCCGACAGCACGACCCACCCCTTCGACCGTGCCGTCCCCCTGCCCCTGCGCACCGACTCCACCACCTACAAGACCTTCTTCTAGCCGGTGCCCCCGTCCGTGTCCGGCGTCACGTCGCAGGCCGCGGACGGGGTCCGGGATGATGTGAGCATGCGATTCCTGTTCGTCGGCGACAGCATGACCATCGGACGCACCGGCGACTGGACCTGGCGATACCGCATGTGGGAGCACCTGGAGACGGTGCTGCCGGGCGGGTACGAGATCGTCGGGCCCCGGGACGGGCTGTACGTGCCCGAGGGCGAGCCGGGCGATCCGCGGGCGTACGCCGATCCGGCGTTCCCGGCCGCCGCCCGCCGGCACCTCGCCGGGTGGGGCGAGGGGTGGCTGCACATGGCGCCCGTCATCGGGGAGACCGTCGCCGCCACCCGTGCCGACGTGCTGCTGATCTCGCTCGGCCTGATCGACCTGGGCTTCTACACGAACAGCGCCCAGACCGAGGAGAACGTGCGGGCGTTCGTGGCGGCCGCCCGGGCCGCCAACCCCCGCGTCCGCGCCGTCCTCCTGCCGGTCATACCCAACATCCGGGCCACGTACGACGACGCCTTCGCCGCCGAGTGCGCCCGGTTCAACGAGCTGCTCGCCAAGGCGGTCGCCGATCTCGACAGCGCCGCCTCGCCGCTGCTGCTCACGTCGGTGCCGGACTCGTACGACCTGCGGACGGACACGTACGACGGGACGCACCCGGGGCCCAGCGGCGAGCACAAGCTGGCCGCCGCCTTCGCCGACGCGATGCACCAGGCGTGGGGGTACGGCGGGCGCTACCCGACGCGGTAGCGCCCGCCGGCCGCGGCCGCCCTACCAGGCGAAGGCCTCCGGGGACGGGCCCGGGCCCGGGAAGATCTCGTCCAGCTCCGCCAGGAGCTCGTCCGACAGGTCGAGTTCCAGGGCGCGCAGCGCGCCCGCCAGCTGCTCCGGGGTGCGCGGGCCGACGATCGGGCCGGTCACGCCGGGGCGGGTGAGGAGCCAGGCGAGGCCGACCTCGCCGGGGGCGAGGCCGTGCTTGTCGAGCAGGTCCTCGTACGCCTGGAACCGCGCCCGCTTCACCGGGTCCGCGAGCGTCTCCGCCGCGCGCCCCTCGGTGCGGCGCCTGCCCTCGGTCTCCTTCTTCAGGACGCCGCCGAGCAGACCGCCGTGCAGCGGCGACCAGGGGATGACCCCGAGGCCGTACTCCTGCGCCGCCGGGATGACCTCCATCTCGGCGCGGCGCTCGAAGAGGTTGTAGAGGCACTGCTCGCTGACCAGGCCGACCATGCCGCGGCGCGCGGCGGCCTCGTTGGCCTGGGCGATCTTGTAGCCCGGGAAGTTGGAGGAGCCGGCGTAGAGGATCTTGCCCTGTCCGATGAGGACGTCGATCGCCTGCCACACCTCGTCGAAGGGGGTGGCCCGGTCGACGTGGTGGAACTGGTAGACGTCGATGTAGTCGGTGCCGAGCCGCTTCAGGCTGGCGTCGACGGCGCGGCGGATGTTGAGGGCGGAGATCTTGTCGTGGTTCGGCCAGGCCTCGCCGTCGGGGCCCATGTTGCCGTACACCTTGGTGGCGAGGACGGTGCGGTCGCGGCGGCCGTCGCCCTGGGCGAACCAGGAGCCGATGATCTCCTCGGTACGGCCCTTCTCCGCGCCCCAGCCGTAGACGTTGGCCGTGTCGAAGAAGTTCAGGCCGGCGTCGAGCGCCGCGTCCATGATCGTGTGGCTGGTGGCCTCGTCGGTCTGCGGGCCGAAGTTCATCGTGCCGAGGACGAGGCGGCTGACCTTGAGTCCGGTGCGTCCGAGCTGCGTGTACTCCATGGGGCACAAGCCAACTCGTTGGAGCGCGCTCGAAGCAAGGGCTTACCCGGGGGGTCGCGGGAAGCCGGCCGGGAGGCTCGCCGGGAGGCCTACTGTCCGACGACCGACGCCACCGCGATGATCGCGAACATCAGTACGAGTACGCCGGCCATGATCTGGTTACGAGTCTTCGGATCCACCCTTCGAGGTTAACCTGCCCCCTCCTCCCGCCCCGCCAGCGGCCAGGCCTCCACCGTCTCGTACCGCGGCTGCTCCCCCGCCACCCCGCCCACCGGTAGGTTCGAGCGGACCAGGGCCAGCTCGCCGACCTCCCAGCGGGTGCCCTCGAAACCGTCGAGGGCGGCGAGGAAGGGGGTCAGCGGGACGCCCTCGCCCCGGGCGCGGGCGACCGTCAGGTGCGCCTGGTAGCGGCGGTGCTCCTCCATCGGGATCCCGGCCCGGCGGGCCGCCGCGTCGGCGCGTTCGGCGAGCCGCCGCAGGGCGTCGAGGTCCCCGGCGGCACCGGTCCACAGGGCGCGCCGGCCGAAGTGGCCGCCGCCGTGCAGGCGCAGCGCGAAGGGGGCGGTGCGGTGGGCGGCGCGGGCCAGCCGGGCGCGGAGGTCCGGCAGGACGGCTTCGTCGACCTCGCCCATGAAGGCGAGCGTGAAGTGCCAGCCCGGGCGGGAGGTCCAGCGCAGGCCGTCCGCGCCGGGGAGGGCGTGGAGCGCGTCGACGGCGGCGCCCAGTTCGGCGAGCGCCCCGGCGGGCGGCAGGACGGCGGCGAAAAGCCTCATGGCCGCCAGTCTGGCACCGGATAGCGTCTGGCGGATGGAGAGCGACTCGATCACGATCAGGCGGGGTGGAGCGGCGGATCTGCCGGCCGTCCTCGGGATACTCGACAGCGCCGTCGTCTGGCTCAACGGCAGGGGGATCACCGCCCAGTGGGGCACCGATCCCTTCACCAGCCTCCCGAAGAGGGTGGATCACGTCGGGCGGGTGATGGGCGAGGGCACGCCGTGGATCGCGGAGGTGGACGGCGTCCCGGCCGGCACCCTCACGCTGACCCCGCACCCGGGCGCGTACGTACCGCCGGCCGGGGAGCCGGAGCGGTACGTCCGCTACCTCGCCACGGACGGGCGGTTCCACGGCCTCGGCGTGGGGGCGGCGCTGCTCGCCCGCGCGGCGGAGGAGACCCGCCGGGACGGCGTCTCGCTGCTCCGCGTGGACTGCTTCGCGGGCAGCGGGGGCCGCCTCGTCGCGTACTACGAACGCCAGGGCTTCACCCGCACCGACCCGTTCACGGTCGGCGACTGGCCGGGGCAGGTCCTGGAGATGCGGGTGTGACGCGGGTGCGACGCCCCCCGGGCCGGGGCGCGGCTCAGCCGTGGAAGGTGATGAAGCCGTTGCCGTCGCGGTCGTTGGCGGCCTTGGTGTAGGCGTGCGTGTCCGCGGCGGCGCCACCGGGCTTGATCAGCCTGATCGTGTCCCGGTCGTTGTTCCAGATGAAGTTGCAGTTGTTGCGGTAGGCGACGTTGCCCGCGTCGGACTCGGTGCCCCGGCCGCCGCGCAGCTTCACGTGGTCGCCGGGCTCCAGGTAGTGGTCGAGGCGGAAGGTGTAGCTGTTGCCCGCCGCGTCCTTCACGACGTAGCCCCTGAGGTTCATCCGGGCGGTCCGCGAGAAGTTCTTGATCGTCACGAACTCGGCGGCGGTGTTGCCGGTCGTGCAGCTGTTGTTGTCGCGGCCCGGGGCGTCGTACTGGACGCCGGCGATCTTCAGGTTCGAGGGGTACTCGGCGGCCTGGGCCGGGGTCGCGACGAGGACGGCGGCGAGGGCGCCGGTACCGAGGGCCGCGGCTATGACGGGACGGATGGTGCGGGTGCGCAAAGGAACCCCCCTTTGTGACGACTGTGATTGACGGCTCAACATACACAGGATCACCACATCCCGTTGGCCGATCGTTCATTTTGCGACAGGGCCGGGACGGGCGAAGGGGCGGGCGGGAGT
>NZ_JBHTST010000162.1:0-17632 GCF_042794995.1 Streptomyces sp. NPDC056503 | reverse complement strand
GGCCCGCCCCCTCCCGGGGACGGGCCCGCGCCGCCGGTTCTGCCACCCGTCAGGGCAGCGCCGGGCGGAGCGCCTTCCACGCGTCCAGCTCGGGCTTGCGGCCGAGGCCCGTCAGCAACGGCTCCACGGTCAGCGGCGGGTGCAGCAGCCGCTTGGCCGTACGCAGCGCCAGGATCTCCTCGCGCGGCAGCTCGCGCCAGCGCCCCGCCAGCTCCCTGGCGCGCCCGAGGTCCAGCGGGAGCGAGTCCAGGGCCAGGTCGAGCAGGCGCGCCGGGTCCCGCAGGGGGGCCGACGGGAGCGGGCCCAGCCGTTCGAGCAGCAGCGCGGTGAGGGTGAGGTCCCGCATCACCCACTCGTACTGCTGCGCGCCGGTGCCCCGCTCCGCCGCGGCGAGCAGTGCCGCCCAGGCCCCGGAGGCCTCGGCCCACCGCTCGTCGGTCAGCCCGTCCCCCTCGTCCGCCAGCCGGCGGGCGAAGAACTGCGCCGCGGCCTGCCACCCGCTCACCGCGCCGGAGGCCGGGAGCGCGCCGGACCAGCGCCGGACGTGCCCGGCGAGGTCCAGCGTGTCCAGGCCGCCGAACGGGTCGGCGGGCCCACGGTCGTCCGTCACCATCAGAACTGCACCCCGATCTTCGCGAAGGCCTCCCGGCCCAGCATCTCCGCCCCGCCGCCGGCCGACCAGAAGGCGTCGCCCTGGACGAAGAAGTGTCCGGAGTGGCTGTTGATGCCGAGTCCGAAGTATCCCGTCTCGGCCGTTCCGACGATCTGCGCCTCTCCGGCGGCGGCGACGTCGGCGCCACCGCTGAGCACCGGGTGCGACAGCTCGTTGCCGCGGACCACCTTCGGCATGATCATCAGTGAACCGTCCTCCAGGACGGCCCACTTGATGACGTCGCCGGAGCCCTCGAAGTCCAGGAACTCGTCGAAGGCGGACGTGCCGGGCCGGGCCGGGCGGATGCCGAGGTTCTCGGCCAGCTCCAGCTCGGCGGCCAGCTGCGTCGGGTACTTGTTGGGGAACAACTTGCAGAAGTTGTGCACCAGCAGCTGCCGCTCGCCCACGAAGTACGTGTGGTCGTCCGCGACCTCGAAGTTGTAGACGCGCACGCTGCCGTCCTCGACCCCGACCGAGGAGACCGCGGACGTGCCTCCGTCCCGCTCGACCAGCCGGTCGCCGCGGTGCAGGTTGCCCGCCTCGGTCCAGCCGGCGTCGGCCGTCCGGAACGGGTGATCCGGAGTCGCCCGCACCGTCGTGCCGCCGGTCTCGACCGTGACGAGCCGGTCCACCGTCTTCTCGAAGAGCCGCACCACCGGCTTGAGCTCGCGCTCGCCGGTGTCCGGATCCGCCGACCAGACGAGATCGCCGACCCGGATGTCCTCGATCTTCTTCGTGCCGCCCTTCACGGCGATCTCGGTACCCGCCGGGAAGCAGTTCGCGACCGACGCGGCCAGCCGTTCCAGCGCCGCCAGCGCCGTGCGGTCGATGGCCGAGGCACGGACCGCGGCCAGCGCCTCGGTGACGCCCACGCCGGAGCGCAGGGCCGCCCGCAGGGCCACGACGGAGCGCGCCGCGACACCGAGGGCGTACGGGGCGGCGATCAGGCCGACGGCCCAGGCGCAGCCGCCCCAGCTGCCGTCCTCGCCGCCGGGCGCGACCTTCTTCGCGCAGTCCGTGAAGTCCTTCACGAACCCGGTGGCCAGGGCCTTCAGGAAGTCGGCCGTCAGTTCCCAGCCGTTGACGTGGACGGTGTCGTCGTAGGAGTAGTCGATCGGATTGCTGCCGATGTAGTCGGCCGTGTACTTGCCGATGCACTCGACGGCGGTCAGGCCCGCCACCGGACAGGTGAGCACGATGAAGTGGGCCGTGCCGGTGAGGTGGTGCCTGATCTTGTAGTCGCAGCCGATGTCCCCGCCGGTGCCGGTTCCCGTGCAGAAGCCGTCGGAGCTGATCTCGTCCTGCATGCCGGTGGTGAAGGACACCACTCCCTCGATCCCGGAGGGCCCGGTATCGCCCATGCGGACCGTCTGGTTCTGGGCGTCCTGTTGCTGTTCGGCGTTGGTCGCCGCCGTCTGTGCCTCTCTGGCCGACTCCCAGGCCCTCTCCGCGGCCGACTCCGCGGCCGTGGCGTCGGACTCCGCGGCGGTGGCGGTGGCACGGGCGGTGGCGGCGTCGGACTCCGCGGCGGTGGCGGCGGCACGGGCGGAGGCGGCGTCCTGCTCCGCCTCGTCCGCGGCACTGCGCGCGGACGAGGCATAGCCGTCCGCCGCGGAGGAGGCACCGGCTGCCGCCGCCGCGTCCGCGGTGGCCTGCCGGTCGTACTCGACGGTCCTCGCCTCGGAGGCGACGGCCGCCTTGGCGTCGGCCTCGGCCGCCGCCGCGGAGGCGCGGGCCGCCTTGTACGACGCGGTCGCCGCCGCCGCGGACTGCGCCGCCTGCGAGGCCGCCTCGGCGGCCAGCTTGGCGTCGGCCTGCGCCTTGGCCGCCAGGGCGGCGGCCTCGACCGCGGCCTTCGCGGCCTGGTCCGCCTTGGCCTTGGCGAGCGCCGCCTGCTGCTCGGCCGCGGTCTTGGCGGCCTGCGCCGTCAGCACCGCGAGGCCCGCCGAGGAGTCGGTCTCCATGAACGGGGAGCCCAGCTCGATGGCGTCGTTGGCGGGTTTGATGACCTGTGCCGCGGAGTCGCGGGCCGAGGTGGCGGCCTGCGCGGTGGCGTAGGCGTAGCCGGCGGTGCGGAGCGAGTCGCGGGACGCCGCGTCGGCCTCGGTACGGGCCGCCGCCGCGTGCGCCTTGGCCTCCACGGCCTTGGCGTTGGCGGTGTCGGCGTAGGCCTTGGCCGTACGGGCGTTGAGGCCGGCGGCCTCCGAGGCCTCGATGGCGTCCGCCGCCGCGGCGTGCGCCTTCTGCACGGCCGCGTGGGTGATGGCCACGTCCCGCTGCGCCGCGGAGGACGCGGCGCGGGCACGCTCCGCAGCGGCGGTCGCCCGGGTGGCGGCCTCGCGGGCGGTGGTCGCCGCGGTGGTGGCCGTGTTGGCCGCGGCGCGGGCGTTGACCGCGGCGGTCGTCGCCGTGTTGGCCGCGGAGCGGGCGTCGGTGGCGGCGGCGCGGGCGCCCTCCGCGGCTCCGGTGCCCTCGACCGCGGCGGCGTAGGCCTCGGCGGCGGCGGCCCGGGCGGAGAGCGCGTCGCGCTCGCGCTCGGCGTCCTTGGCGTCGGTGCGGGCCGAGCTCGCCTTCTGTTCGGCCTTCAGGGCCTCGTCCAGCCTGGTCGACGCGGTCGCGCCGGCGGACTGGGCGGTGCTGAGGGCCGTGGCTGCGGTCTGCCGCTCGGTCTGCGCGCGCTCCTCGGCCGCGGCGGCCTTGGCGCGCTCGGACTCGGCCAGCTCCTTCTCCCGCTTGGCGTTGTCGCGCTCGGCCTCCGCGATCCCGCGCTGCTTCTTCGCGTCGGCGGCGGCCACCTTGGCCTCCGCCTCCGCTGCCTCCGCGCGCTCCCGCGCCTGCTTGGCCTTGGCCGCGTTCTGCGCGGCGAGCGTGGCCTGCTGGGCGGCGCCGTCGGCGGCGGCCTTCGCGGCGGCGGCGGCCTCCTGGGCCGCGACCCTGCGGAACTCCGCCGCCGTGGCGTGCGACTGGGTCTCCGCCAGGGCGTTGAGGGTCTTGCTGTCCTGGGCGGAGGCGCGGGTCGCGTCGGACGCGGTCTGCGTCGCCTTGGCGGCGGCCAGGGTCGCCGCGGCGGACGCCTTGGCGATCTGCGCCGCCTGCAGCCCGTACATCAGGCCGCGGCCGCGGGGCTGCCCCGAGGCGTCGGCGATGGCGTACGCCTCCTGTAGCGCCTTGTCGGCGACGGCGGCCTGCGCCTGCGCTGACACGGAGGCCCGCGAGGCCACGTAGAGGCGGCCCTGGGCGCGGGCCTGGGCCCGGTTGATCCAGGTGCGGACCTCGGCGAACTCGGCCGGCGTCGGGTAGGAGAAGCCCGTCGTGTCCGGGTCGGCCTTCAGCCAGTACGCCTCCCAGTCGAGCATCCGGCCGGCGATCATCGACTGGCCCAGCGCCTCGGCCATCGCCTGCGAGGCGACCACGAGGTCCTTGTTGGCCTGGGCCTCGGCGACGAAGATCTTGTCACGCTGGGTCTTCTGGCCGGCGATCTCGCTCTGCCACTCCTGGTGGGCGACGCCCAGTTCGGCGCCCAGCACCCCGTGCGGGTCCGGCGGGTCCGTCCAGGCGCAGGACGCGAAGCGTGCCTTCAGGTTCTCGACGTCGACCCGGAACTCCATGGTGGAGGGGTCGGGGGCGCTGGTCGGGAAGCCGCCGTACTGGAGGAACAGCCGCGCGTCGTCCGCGCGCATGGGGTGCATGAACGTCATGTCCCATTCCCACGCCATGCGGTCTTCGTAGTTCTCGTTCGTGGCGGGGTAGTAGCGGCTGTTGACGATGTTGGTGACCGCGGTGACGGAGTCCTCGCCCGCGGACGGGTGGACGTCGGCGTAGAAATCGCTCTCGCTCTGCCAGAACTGGCCGGCGATCCACCCCGCGATGCCCGTCTTGCCCCAGATGCTGGGGTCGTCCGGCGGCCACTGGAACTCCGGGCCGGTGTAACCAGGCGGGAGCTGGCGCACGGCGAGATTGGTCTGCCAGTCGTCCTCGCGGACGTTCATCTCCTCCATCTTCGCGTCCGCCCACGCCCTGTCCTTCGTGAAGGCGGTCGCGAGCGGGGTGGCTTTCCAGTACTCGTCGTTCGCCGCGGCGTGCAGTTCGGCCTCGGTGCCGCCGAGCCCGCCGCGGGCGACGGCCTTCATCTCCTGGCCGCCCTTGCGCATGACGTAGTTGAGCCGGCACTGGTCCTCGCGGAGCTTCTCGGCGAGGCCGGGGTCGTAGGGGACCGGGTCCGCGGCCGCGGCGGCGGGGGAGGCGTTCAGGGGGTCGGGTCCGGCGGGGAGCTGGGCGGTCGCCAGGGCGACGGCGGTGGCGGTCGCCAGCGCCGTGGACATCAGGTGCCGTGACCATCTGCGGCGGGGTCGCCGTAGGGGCGCGGGGTACGCGTCGGTGTGCATGGGTCGGCCTTCGCTGGTCAGGGGAGGGCAGGGTGCTGCCCGGAGGGCGTTCGGGTGCGCGCTCAGAAGAGGCTGGTGTAGGCGGTCCAGCCGCCCGTGCCGATCCGGACGCGGGGAGCGAAGGGCGCGTTCGCCGTGCCGGTGCCCTTGAGCAGCCACAGCGCGCCCGCGGTGTCGGAGGCGATGAGGTCGGTCTTCCCGTCGCCGCTGAGGTCGCCGTTGGAGACCAGTGAGCCGTAACCGGTCCAGGTGCCGGTGAGGGTGAGCCGGCTGGTGAGCACCGCGTTGGCGGTGGCGCTCCCGGTGCCGGGGTAGACGTAGAGAGTGCCCGTGGTGCTGCGGGCGAGCAGGTCCGCCCTGCCGTCGCCGGTGTAGTCACCGCGGCCGACGAGCGCGTCCATGCCGTTCCAGCCGCCGGTGCCGGCCTGGACGCGGGCCTGGAGGGTGCCGTCGGGCTTGCCCTGGTAGATCCACAGGGCGCCCGCGGCGTCCCGGGCGAGGAGGTCCGGCTCGGGGCTGCCGCCCATGTTGCCGACGGAGACGAGCAGGTTGTAGATGTCCCACCCACCGCCGATGACCTTGGTGTCGTTGCCGTGTTCCGCGGTGTAGTAGAGGGTGCCGCCCATCCGGTGGTACAGGTCGTTGCCCTTGCCTCCCTCGGAGACGTTGGCCTGCACGATGGCGGTGGCGGCCTGGTAACCGCCGCCCATGTCGACCATGGCCTTGAGGGTGCCGGTGTCGGTGGGCTCGTAGTCGTAGACCCGGCCGTCGGACCGGCGGCCGAAGAGGGGGAACACGACCGGTCCCGGCGCCACCGCCTGGACGGCGACGGACTCGGCGGCCGGGTCGGGGGTGGGAAGGGGGTTCAGGCGTTCGGCGGCGTACAGGCTCGCCCCCGCCGCCAGCAGGGCAAGCAGTGAGCCGGCCGCCAGCCGGCCGGTCCGATGGACCGCCCGCCGGAGCGGGCGGTCCCCGTGTCTGTGTATGTGCATGGTGTCGCGTGGTCCTCGCTCTCGGTACCACGCGGTCCCACCCACGGGTACGCCGAAGGCGCGGCTGCCCGAGCGTGGGCCCGCGCGCCGCGGCGTCGCCTCGGCGATCCGCACTGTAACGATCAAGTTCCCCGTCAGGAAGGGAAGTTGCCGGACCCGGCGCTGTCGTTCGAAACGCCCCGGATTGTCCCGGCGCTCGGGAGGGCGTGTTCGTGGATAGCCTGGGCGGATGCTTACCGAAGTGACGGCGACCCGCTACGTCACGCCCTTGCGCGAGGGCGGATCGCTCCCCGGGATCGTCGAGGCCGACGACTACGGCACGTATGTCATGAAATTCACCGGCGCCGGACAGGGCCGCAAGACGCTGGTCGCCGAGGTGATCTGCGGGCAGCTCGCCCGGCGCCTCGGGCTGCGCGTGCCCGAGCTGGTCGCCATCCAGCTCGATCCGGTCATCGGGCTCTCCGAGCCCGACCAGGAGGTCCAGGAGCTGCTCAAGGCGAGCGGCGGGCTCAACCTGGGCATGGACTTCCTGCCGGGTTCGCTGGGCTTCGACCCGCTCGCGTACGAGGTCGACCCGGCGGAGGCCGGGAAGGTCGTCTGGTTCGACGCGGTGATCAACAACGTCGACCGGTCCTGGCGCAACCCGAACATGCTCGTCTGGCACGGCGACCTGTGGCTCATCGACCACGGCGCCACCATGATCTGGCACCACAACTGGCCGGGCGCCGCCGCCTCGGCCGCCAAGCCGTACGACGCCTCCGACCACGCCCTCGCCCCCTTCGGCCCGGACGTGGCCTCGGCCGCCGCCGAGCTCGCGCCGCTCGTCACCCGCGAGCTGCTCGACGAGGTCGCCGCCGAGGTGCCCGACGAGTGGCTGGTCGACGAGCCCGGCTTCGACTCCACCGACGCCCTGCGCGCCGCGTACGTCGAGGCGCTGCTGCCGCGCGCCGCCACCATCCACGAGCGGATCACCCTCGGCCCGCGCACGGACCGCCGGCCGCAGCAGCCGCCCGGCTGGCTCGCCGAGCGCCTCGCCCCCCGGCCGTCGGCCACCGAGAACACCGAGAAGGACAGCACCACGTGACCGAGCGCGATGTCTTCGAGTACGCGCTGCTGCGCGTGGTGCCGCGCGTCGAGCGCGGCGAGTGCTTCAACGCGGGCGTGGTCGTCTACTGCCGCGCCCGGTCCTTCGTCGCCGCCCGCACCCACCTCGACGAGGCCAAGCTGGCCGCGCTCGACCCGGCGGCGGACGTCACCGGCGTCCGGGCGGCCCTGCGCGCGGTCGAGGGCGTCTGCCTGGGCGGGGAGGCGGCGGGGCAGGCCTCCGGGGACGACGCGGGGCGGCGCTTCCGGTGGCTGATCGCGCCGCGCTCCACCGTGGTGCAGCCGGGCCCGGTCCACACCGGCCTCACCGGGGACCCCGAGGCCGAGGTGGAGCGCCTGCTCGACCTCCTCGTGCGGTGACGCACCGCCTTCGGGGCGGTGGCGTACCGCCGTCCGCGCGTCGTGTGACGGCGGAGTGACGGGGTGCACCCGGTGGGCCGTTGACACCGGGTGCCAGGGCTTCTAGCGTCTCGTCCAGCGGTCGTACTAAGCGGTCGCTCATGTCCCGGGCGAGAGCCCGGGATCCCTGAGGGCGAGGAGAAGCAAGCATGTCCACCACCGAGCAGCGCGTAGCCGTCGTCACCGGTGCCGCACGGGGCATCGGCGCCGCCACCGCGATCCGCCTCGCGGCCGAGGGCCGCGCCGTCGCCGTCCTCGACCTCGACGAGGCGGCCTGCAAGGACACCGTCGAGAAGATCACCGCCGCCGGCGGCCGCGCCCTCGCGGTCGGCTGCGACGTCTCCGACGGCGCCCAGGTGGAGGCCGCGGTCGCCCGCGTCGCCGCCGAGCTCGGCGCGCCCACGATCCTGGTGAACAACGCCGGCGTGCTCCGCGACAACCTGCTCTTCAAGATGTCGGAGTCCGACTGGGACCTCGTCGTGAACGTGCACCTCAAGGGCGCGTTCCTGATGGCGAAGGCCTGTCAGAAGCACATGGTGGACGCGGGCTTCGGCCGGATCGTCTCGCTCTCCTCCTCCTCGGCGCTCGGCAACCGCGGCCAGGCCAACTACGCGGCCGTCAAGGCCGGTCTCCAGGGCTTCACCAAGACCCTCGCCAAGGAGCTGGGCAAGTTCGGCATCACCGCCAACGCGGTCGCCCCCGGCTTCATCGTCACCGAGATGACCGCCCAGACCGCCGAGCGCGTCGGCATGGGCTTCGAGGACTTCCAGGCCGCCGCCGCCTCCATGATCCCGGTCCAGCGCGTCGGCCGCCCCGAGGACGTCGCCAACGCCATCGCCTTCTTCGCGGGCGACGACGCCGGCTTCGTCTCGGGCCAGGTCATGTACGTGGCCGGCGGCCCGCTCAACTGACCCCCGGCGCGGAGAAGAGGAGGGAGAACAGGATGACCGCACAGCAGCGGCCGGAGCTCTCCGGCAAGGTCGCGCTCGTCACCGGCGCCAGCCGGGGCATCGGCTTCGGCATCGCCGAGGCGCTGGTGGCCCGGGGCGACCGGGTCGTCATCACGGGACGCGGCGAGGAGGCGCTCAAGGAGGCCGTGGAGCGCCTGGGCGCCGACCGGGCGGTCGGTGTCGCGGGCAAGGCCCACGACACCGCCCACCAGGCCGCCGCCGTCGAGGCCGCGATGGACGCCTTCGGCCGCGTCGACCACCTGGTGAACAACGCCGGCACGAACCCGGTCTTCGGCCCCATCGCCGATCTGGACCTGGACGTGGCCCGAAAGGTATTCGAGACGAATGTGGTCTCGGCGCTCGGATTCGCGCAGCGGACCTGGCACGCGTGGCAGAAGGAGAACGGCGGCACGATCGTGAACATCGCCTCCGTCGCCGGAATCTCCGCATCGCCCTTCATCGGCGCGTACGGCGTCAGCAAGGCCGCGATGATCAACCTGACCCAGCAGCTGGCGCATGAATTCGCTCCGGTGGTCCGGGTGAATGCCATCGCCCCGGCCGTCGTGAAGACGAAATTCGCCCAGGCGCTCTACGAGGGCCGGGAGGCCGAGGCGGCCGCCTCCTACCCGATGGGCCGGCTCGGCGTGCCGGAGGACATCGGGGGCGCCGCGGCCTTCCTGACCTCGGACCAGTCGGGATGGATCACCGGCCAGACCCTGGTCGTCGACGGCGGCATTTTCCTGAACGCCGGAGTCGGGTGACCGATTACCGGACACTTTCCGGATTTCCTGTCCGGATTGGCCCCGGTTGCGTCTCGATCGTCTCAAGTGCCCCGCCGGGCTCGCCCATTGACCTGGCGGGGTACTGCGGTATCGTCGGCCGACCCCAGGCTGAACGAGGAGCGTGCACGTGTTCAACCGGACGAGTCTGCAGGCCGCTGCAGCCCTTGCGTCCATATCCCTGGTATCCGGATGCGGTGTCTTCTCGGATTCCGAGTCCGCCGGGGAGCAGAGGATCACCATCGGGACGACGAGTTCCCCCTCGACGCTCGACCCCGCGGCTTCCTGGGACAATTCCTGGGAGCTTTTCAGGAACGTCTACCAGACCCTGGTGAGCTTCCCCACCGGAACCACCTCGCCGAAGCCGGACGCGGCGGAATGCAAATTCACCGACACGTCCAGCCGGGTCTTCGAGTGCACGCTCTTCGAGGGACTCAAGTTCTCCAACGGCCACAAGCTCGACGCCGAGGCCGTGCGCCACTCCATCGAGCGCATCCGCACCATCGACGCCGAGGGCGGCCCCAACGGCATGCTCGGCTCGCTCGCCTCCGTCGAGACGGTCGGCGAACGCACGGTCGTCTTCAAGCTGAACAAGGCCGACGCGACCTTCCCCTTCGTCCTCGCCACCCCCGCGATGTCGATCGTGGACCCGGCCGAGTACCCGGCCGACAAGCTCCGCGCCAAGGACGGCAAGATCGCCGGCTCCGGCCCGTACGTCCTCGACGGGTACCAGGAGCGCAAGCAGGCCGAGCTGACCCGCAACCCGAACTACAAGGGCTTCGCCGACCGCAAGAACGGCGGCGTGACCATCAAGTACTTCGACGAGTCGGAGGCGATGGTCAAGGCGCTGCGCGACGAGGAGATCGACGCCACCTACCGCGGTCTGACCGCGGAGGAGGTGACCTCCCTTGAGGAGGACAAGGAGGAGAACAAGGGTCTCCAGCTCGTCGAGTCCACCGGCGCCGACATCCGCTACCTGGTCTTCAACACCGAGGACGAGTCGGTGGCCAACCCGGCCGTCCGCCGGGCCATCGCGCAGCTCGTCGACCGCGACCAGCTGGTCAGCAAGGTCTACCGCGGCACCGCCGAGCCGCTCTACTCGATGGTGCCCAAGGGCATCGCCGCCCACACCACCAAGTTCTTCGACACCTACGGCCACCCGGACAAGAAGAAGGCCGCGAAGATCCTCCAGAAGGCCGGGATCACCGAGAAGGTCGAGCTGAACTTCTGGTACACGACCGACCGGTACGGCTCCTCGACGGCCGCCGAGTTCGCCGAGCTGAAGCGCCAGCTGGAGGAGTCCGGCCTCTTCAAGGTCACCATCCAGGGCAAGCCGTGGACCGAGTACCAGGCCGCCTACCAGCAGGGCGAGTACCCCGTCTTCGGCCGCGGCTGGTTCCCCGACTTCCCGGACCCGGACAACTTCATCGCCCCCTTCCTGGGCAGCAAGAACGTGCTCGGCACCCCCTACCTGAGCCCGCGCATCACCGACGAGCTGCTGCCCAAGTCCCGTCGCGAGAGCGACCGCGGGGCCGTCACCGACGAGTTCGAAGAGGCGCAGTCGATCATGGTCGACGACGTCCGGCTGCTGCCCCTGTGGCAGGGCAAGCTGTACATCGCCGCCCGTGAGGACATCGGCGGCGGCGAGCGCGCGCTCGACCCGCAGACGGTCATGCAGCTGTGGGAGCTGCACCGCCGGGCCAGCTGGTAGCCGGCGATACGGTGGGCCGCCGGGGCCCGTTGTCAGTGGGCCCCGGTAGGTTCCGTATCCGTAACTGCCGAAGCACCGGAGGTTGTGGACCGTGACCGACATCAACATGCTGCCCGAGTCCTGGCGGGACGTCCTCGGCGAGGAGCTGGACAAGCCGTACTTCGCCCAGCTCGCCGAGTTCGTCGAGCAGGAGCGGGCCGCCGGGCCGGTCTACCCGCCGAAGGACGAGGTCTTCGCGGCCCTCGCCGCCACCCCGTACGACAAGGTGAAGGTCCTGGTCCTCGGTCAGGACCCGTACCACGGCGAGGGCCAGGGGCACGGTCTGTGCTTCTCCGTCCGGCCCGGCGTGAAGACCCCGCCGTCGCTGCGCAACATCTACAAGGAGATGCACGCCGAGCTGGGCCACCCGATCCCGGACAACGGCTATCTGATGCCGTGGGCCGAGCAGGGCGTCCTGCTGCTCAACGCGGTGCTCACCGTCCGCGCCGGCGAGGCGAACTCGCACAAGAACAAGGGCTGGGAGAAGTTCACCGACGCCGTCATCAAGGCCGTCGCCTCCCGCCCGGACCCGTCCGTCTTCGTCCTGTGGGGCAACTACGCCCAGAAGAAGCTGCCGCTCATCGACGAGGAGCGGCACATCGTGGTGAAGGGCGCCCACCCCTCGCCGCTCTCGGCGAAGAAGTTCTTCGGCTCCCAGCCGTTCACCCAGATCGACGCGGCCGTCGCGGCCCAGGGCCACGAGCCGATCGACTGGCGCATCCCGGACCTCGGCTGAGCCTCGGCGTGATCGGGGCCGTGGCCGGTTAGCGTCGGATCTCCACGCAGGGTGAGCGCCGGGAGGCCGCGGTGACCGAGCAGCAGCGGACGTCGGACGAGGGGGTCCTGACCAGGATCGGGCAGGCCAGGATGCTGCTCCACGGCGGGGACCGGGAGGAGGCGCGCAACCGCCTGGGCGCCCTGTGGCAGCAGCTCGACCCCGACGGGGACCCCCTCCACCGCTGCACCCTCGCCCACTACCTGGCGGACACCCAGGACGACCCCGACACGGAACTGGCCTGGGACCTGCGTGCCCTCAGCGCCGCCGAGGGCCTGGAGGACGGGCGGCTCGCCGCGCACGACTCGGCCGCCGCCCTGCGCGCCCTCTACCCCAAGCTCCACCTCGACCTCGCCGCCGACTACGCCAAACTGTGCCGGCCGGACGCCGCGCGGGCCCACCTGGAGCGGGCCCGCGCCGCCTCGGACACCCTCGACGACGACCGGTACGGGAGAGGGGTCAGGGCCGCGATCGAGCGGCTGGACCGGCGGCTGCGCGAAGGCTGAGCGCCGCGCTCAGCGCCCGTACGCGCCCCGGCACAGTCCGGCCTGGACGCTCGCGGGGTCCCAGCCGCCGAACCGCTCGCCGAGGTCGCAGACGTCCTTCCCGGTGACCGGCGGCGCCTCCCGCAGCTGCTCCGCCAGCCGCTCCAGCTCCCGGGCCTCCGGCGCCGCGGGCGGGGAGACCCGCGCCGGGGGCGTGGCGGTCGGCCGCGCGGTGGCGGGGGAGGAGGGGCTCGGGGCGGCGGCGCGGGGCGGGGGCGGCGCCGCGTGGCCGGTGGCGCGGCGGGTCTCGCCGCGCGGCGGCGCCGAGCCGCGCGCCGGTGACGGGAGCGCCGCTTCGAGGGCCTCCCGCGCGGGCCCCTGGAGGACGATCTGCGGCTCCACGTCCTGGGCGGGGCGTACGGGGTCGGTGGCGGGCGCGGGGGACGGCGCGGGCGCCTGGGGCGGCCCGTCGACGGCGACGCACCCGGTCAGGGCGACGGCGACGGCGGCTCCGGCCAGCAGCCGTGCGGGGGTTCGGGTTCCTTGCACCCGCGCCACTCTGCTGGTCCGGCGCCGGTCTTCGAACCCCTACCGGCGGGGAATGCCCCGCACGGGTGAGCGCCCGGTCACCCTCCTTGACCGGGCCGGGGCCGGCGGAGGAGGCGGGTCAGAAGCCGACGCTGCCGTCGATGCGCTCGCGGATCAGGTCCGCGTGGCCGTTGTGGCGCGCGTACTCCTCGATCATGTGGACGTAGATCCAGCGCAGGTTGATCAGGTCGCCGGTGCGGTGGTGGGCGCCCGCGCCGAGGTCGTCGAGGGAGCGGTCCGCGGCCAGCGCGCGGGCGTGGGCGATCTCGGCCTGCCAGGTGGCGTACGCCTCCTCGTAGGTGTCCTCGTCGGTGGTGTGGATGTCCCGGTCGTCGTCCTCGTCGGTGGCGTAGAGCCACGGGGCCTCCTCGCCGGCGAGGACCTTGCGGAACCAGCCGCGCTCGACCTCGGCCATGTGGCGGACCAGGCCGAGCAGATTGAGCTCGGAGGGCGGGACGGCGGGGGTGCGGAGCTGTTCGTCGGTGAGGCCCGCGCACTTGATCGCGAGGGTCGAGCGGTGGAACTCCAGCCACTGGTCCAGGGCCTGGCGCTCGCCGGTCGTGGTGGCCGGGTAGACGCGTTCGGGCGCTGCGGTGTGATCGGTGGTCATATCGGGCATCGTCGCGGATTCCCGGGCGGGCGCGCCAGCGGTTTACCGTGTCGGGCCGGTGAGCATTCCGCGCAGCAACTCGTCGAATCCGGTCCGCAGTTCCGCGCGGCTGGGCACCGCCGAGTGGAAGGAGCCGGCGGCGCAGGAGAACATCAGCCCCTCGCACCAGGCGATCACCGAGAGGGCGTGCCGCTCCGGGGCGGGTGAGCCCGCGCCGCGCATCATCGCGATCACCGGGCCGCGGAAGGCGGAGCCGGCCCGCGCCGGCGCCCTCACCCTCGTCTCGACCCGGCCCGCCGTCGCCCTGCGCGACACGCTCGTGCGGACCGTCTCGCGCTTCGGCCCCGGCTTCGTCCTCCGCGGCTTCGACGGCATCGCCGACTGGCGCCCGCCGGTCGCCCCGGACCCGTCCCGCGTAAGCTGACCGGCGCGAACGGCCCCCGTTTCACGGGCCGTCGGACCACCGCAGAGGGAGACCCCGTGAAGATCGGCTGCATCGGACTCGGCGACATCGCCCAGAAGGCGTACCTGCCCGTCCTCGCCACCCTCCCCGGGGTCGAACTCCACCTCCAGACCCGCACACCCGCCACCCTGGACCGCGTCGCCGACACCTTCCACCTGCCGGCGGCGCGCCGCCACCGCGACCTCGACTCGCTGCTCGCCGCCGGACTCGACGCGGCCTTCGTGCACGCCTCCACCGCCGCCCACGCCGAGATCGCCGGCCGCCTCCTCGACGCCGGCGTGCCCACCTACGTCGACAAGCCGCTCGCCTACGACTACGCCGACTCCGAGCGGATCGTCGAACTCGCCGAGAAGCGGGGCGTCTCGCTCGCCGTCGGCTTCAACCGGCGCCTCGCCCCCGGCTACGCCCAGTGCCTGGAGCACCCGCGCGAGCTGATCCTGATGCAGAAGAACCGCATCGGGCTCCCCGAGGACCCGCGCACCTTCGTCCTCGACGACTTCATCCACGTCGTCGACACCCTCCGCTTCCTCCTGCCCGGCGAGGCCGACCACATCGACGTCCGGGCCCGGATCCGCGACGGCCTGATGCACCACGTGGTGCTCCAGCTCTCCGGCGACGGCTTCACCGCCATCGGCGTGATGAACCGGATGAACGGCTCCACCGAGGAGGTCCTGGAGGTCTCGGGACAGGACACCAAGCGCCAGGTCCTCAACCTCGCCGAGATCGTCGACCACAAGGGCCAGCCGAGCGTCCGCCGACGCGGCGACTGGGTCCCGGTGGCCCGTCAGCGGGGCATCGAGCAGGCCGTCCTCGCCTTCCTCGACGCCGTCCGGGACGGGACCGTCCTCAGCGCCCGGGACGCGCTGCTCACCCACGCCCTGTGCGAGCGCGTCGTCCGCGACGCCCTGGAGCAGGCCTCCTGAGCGTCCCCGCGCCCGCCGCCGCGCACACCGCGCCGACCACGACGAAGGCGCCGTACAGCGGCCAGTCGCCCCAGCGGGCGTAGACCGTCGTCGTCCCCGAGAGCGGCAGCTCCCGCACGACGGCCGTGCTCGCGTCCGTACCGACGGCCGGTCCCACGCGCCGGCCGTCGGGGCCGTACGCGGCGCTCGTCCCGGTCAGCGTCGCGTGCACCACGGGACGGCCGGTCTCCGCCGCCCGCAGCGCGGCCAGCGAGGCGTGCTGCGCCGGTGCCCAGCCGTTCTGGAAGGTGCTGGTCGCGGACTGGACGACGATCATCTCGGCCCCGTCCCCGGCCAGCCGGCGGCTCATGTCGGGGAAGGCGGACTCGAAGCAGACCAGCGGCCCGACCGTCAGCCCCCTCCCGCCGTCGGGCAACCGCATCACCACCGGCGCCGTGCCCCGCCGCCGGTCCTCCTCGGCGGCCTTCCCCACGGAGGTCGCCCAGCCGAGCAGTCCCCGGGCCGGCACGTACTCCCCGAAGGGCACGAGCCGCATCTTGTCGTACCGGTCACCGGTCGGTCCGTCCGGCCCGAAGAGCAGCGCGCTCTTGTAGATGCCGGGGCGGTCCGCCCGGCGCGCGTCCACGTTCACCAGGAGCGGCGCGTCGACCGCCCGCGCCAGCGCGGTCAGCCGGGCGGCGAGCGCGGGATCGCCGGCCGGGTCCCGGCCCACTCCGCTCTCGCCCCACACCACCAGGTCGAGGCGCTGCCCGGAGAGGCCGCGCGTCAGCTCCACGGCCCGGTCGAGCCGCCGCCCGGCGCCCTCCGGACCGCCGAACACCCCCGGCTGCACCATCGCCACCCGCACCGACCCGGAGGTGCGCGGCGCCCCGACGCCCCACATCGCCGTGCCCGCCACCAGCGCGCAGGCGGCGAGCCCCGCCACCCCCACCGACCGCAGCCCCGGCGCGGCGACGAGCAGCACCACGGCCGTGTTGACCGCCACCACCAGCAGGCTCACCAGCCAGACCCCGCCCACCGACGCGAGCCGCAGCGCCACCGGCACCTCCCACTGGCTCGCGCCGAGCAGCCCCCACGGTCCGCCGAGCCCCTCCCAGGACCGCACCAGCTCGATCAGCAGCCACCCGGACGGCACCGCGCACAGCGCCGCGGCGGCCCGCGCCGGGCTCGGCGTCCCGCCGAGCAGCGCCCGTACGAGCACGCCCCACGGCAGCCAGAGCAGTCCCAGGAGCACCGCCATCACCAGCAGGAACACATGGACGCTCGGCAGCAGCCAGTGGTGCACGGCCAGCAGGAACCCGACGCCCCCGCACCAGCCGTCCAGCGCGGCCCGGCGCGCCCCCGGAGCGGTGCGCACCAGCAGCAGCCAGGGCACGAGACAGACGTACGCCCACCACCACAGCCCGGGCGCGGGGAACGCGAGGGCCGGCAGCGCGCCGCACGCGACGGCGAGCGGGGAGCGCAGCGGCAGCCGACGCGGACCCCGGCCCCGACGCGGCTCCGGCCCGGCGGACCGCTCCGGCCCGGCGGCCGGCTCCGCGTGCCCGAAGGGGTTCCGCATGGCGTGCCTCCCGCCCGTCGCCTCCAGTCTGCGCCCGCCGTCCCCGGCGGGCCCGTCTCAGGGGAGCCGGCGCCAGCGTTCCTCCACGACGACCGAGCGCAGCCGCCAGCCGTCGGCGGTGCGGCGGGCCGTGAAGGCGTACCGGCCGCCGCAGACGAAGTCGTCGCCGGAGGTCATCCGCATCGGGTTGACGTAGTCGGCGCGGACCTCGGCCGCGTCGCCGGTCTCGGCGTAACCGCCGGGCCGGTGCAGGGTCACCCGGCGGTTGACGATCAGGTGCTGGCGCACCGGGAAGAGGGTCATCGTCGCCGCCAGCCAGTCGGCCACCTCGGCCGCGGGCCCCTCGACGCCGCCGGAGCCGGAGTAGTCGGCGCGCCCGTCCGGGGTGAAGAGGGCCAGGTAGCCGGGCCAGTCGGCGTCGTCCACGGCCGCCGCGTAACCGGTGACCAGGTCGTCGACGGCGATCCGGTCCATCACGTTCGCGAGGTCCACGCGCTGCGTCATCGCCTCAGTGTCGGGCAGCGGGCGCGCGGCGCCAAGAGGCGTGCGCCCCCTGTCCCGTGCGACGGTCATACTGGCCGGATGCGTATCGACGTCGACCCCGCTCTGACCGACCCCGCCGCCGTCTACCGGCTGCTGACCGCGACCGTCGTCCCCCGGCCGATCGCCTGGGTCTCCACCCGCTCCGCCGACGGCACCGACAACCTCGCCCCGCACTCCTTCTTCACCATCGCCTCGGTGAACCCGCCGGTCGTGCAGTTCACCTCCGTCGGGCGGAAGGACTCCCTGCGCAACGTGGAGGAGACCGGCGAGTTCGTGGTGAACCTCGCTCCCGAGGGGCTCTTCGAGCAGATCAACGCGACCGCGACGGACTTCCCGCGCGGCACGAGCGAGTTCGACGCGTGCGGCGTGGAGCGCGAGCCGGGCCGCCGGGTGAAGGCGCCCCGGGTCGCCGCCTCGCCGGTGGCCCTGGAGTGCGAGCTGCACAGCACGCTCCGGATCGGGGACTCGACGGTGGTCTTCGGCCGCGTCGTGCACGTCGCCGTCGACGAGGCGCACCTGGACGACGGGCACCCCGAGATCACCCGGCTGCGCCCGCTGACCCGGCTCGGGAAGAACGAGTGGGGCACCCTCGGCGGCATCCGGGAGATCGCCCGCGTCCCGTACCAGGGCTGAGAACGCGCCGGGGGCGGGCCCGCGCGGTGCGGGCCCGCCC
>NZ_JBHTST010000161.1:0-17681 GCF_042794995.1 Streptomyces sp. NPDC056503 | reverse complement strand
GCCCGCTCCCCGCGCGTCCGCGACGGGAAGTCCCCCACGCGCGCGTGGGGCGGGGGATACGCCTCCACGCGCGCGTGGAGGCGGGGATACGGCTCCGGCGGAACCCGGGCGGGCTCCGCCGCGGCGTCAGCCGAGCTTCGACACGTCCCGGACGGCGCCCTTGTCGGCGCTCGTCGCCATCGCCGCGTACGCCCGCAGCGCCGCCGACACCTTGCGCTCGCGGTTCTTCGGCGCGTAGACACCGCCGAGCGCCTCGCGGCGGGCGGCCAGGGTCTCGTCGTCGACCAGCAGCTCGATCGCGCGGTTCGGGATGTCGATGCGGATCCGGTCGCCGTCCTCGACGAGGGCGATGGTGCCGCCCGAGGCCGCCTCCGGGGAGGCGTGGCCGATGGAGAGGCCCGAGGTGCCGCCGGAGAAGCGGCCGTCGGTCACCAGGGCGCAGGTCTTGCCCAGGCCCCGTCCCTTGAGGAAGGAGGTCGGGTAGAGCATCTCCTGCATGCCGGGGCCGCCCTTGGGGCCCTCGTAGCGGATGACGACCACGTCGCCGTCCTTGACCCGCTTGTTGAGGATCTTCTCGACGGCCTCCTCCTGCGACTCGCAGACGACGGCCGGACCCTCGAAGGTCCAGATCGACTCGTCGACGCCGGCGGTCTTCACCACGCAGCCGTCGGCGGCGATGTTGCCGCGCAGCACGGCGAGGCCGCCGTCCTTGGAGTAGGCGTGGGCCGCGTCGCGGATGCAGCCGCCGGCCGCGTCCACGTCGAGGGTCTCCCAGCGCTCGGACTGGGAGAAGGCCTCCGCGGAGCGGACGCAGCCGGGGGCCGCGTGGAACAGCTCGACGGCCTCGTCGGTGGGCGAGCCGCCGCGCACGTCCCAGGCGTCCAGCCACTCCTTCACGGAGCGGGAGTGGACCGAGTGGACGTCCTCGTTGAGCAGCCCGGCGCGGTACAGCTCGCCGAGGATGGCGGGGATGCCGCCGGCCCGGTGGACGTCCTCCATGTAGTACGTGCCGCGCGGGGCGACGTTCGGGGCGACCTTGGCCAGGCAGGGGACGCGGCGCGACACCTCGTTCATGTCCGACAGGCCGTAGTCGAGCTCGGCCTCCTGGGCGGCGGCGAGCAGGTGCAGGATCGTGTTGGTCGAGCCGCCCATGGCGATGTCGAGCGCCATCGCGTTCTCGAAGGCCGCGCGGGTGGCGATGGAGCGCGGCAGGACCGAGGCGTCGTCCTCGTCGTAGTACCGGTGGGTGATCTCGACGACCGTGCGGGCGGCGCTCTCGTACAGGGCGCGGCGGCCGGTGTGGGTGGCGAGCATCGAGCCGTTGCCCGGCAGGGAGAGGCCGATGGCCTCGGTCAGGCAGTTCATCGAGTTGGCGGTGAACATGCCGGAACACGAGCCGCAGGTGGGACAGGCGTTCTCCTCGATGCGGAGGATGTCCTCGTCCGAGATCGCGTCGTTCACGGCGTCGGAGATCGCGTCGACCAGGTCGAGCGTGCGGACGGTGCCGTCGACGAGCGTGGCGCGGCCGGACTCCATGGGGCCGCCGGAGACGAAGACCGTCGGGATGTTCAGGCGCAGGGCGGCCATCAGCATGCCGGGGGTGATCTTGTCGCAGTTGGAGATGCAGATCAGGGCGTCGGCGCAGTGCGCCTCGACCATGTACTCCACGCTGTCCGCGATCAGGTCGCGGGAGGGCAGGCTGTAGAGCATGCCGCCGTGGCCCATGGCGATGCCGTCGTCGACGGCGATCGTGTTGAACTCGCGGGCGATGCCGCCGGCGGCCGTGATGGCCTCGGAGACGATCCGGCCGACCGGCTGGAGGTGGGTGTGGCCGGGGACGAACTCGGTGAACGAGTTCGCCACGGCGATGATCGGCTTCCGCCCGATGTCCGCGCCCGGTACACCGGAGGCGCGCATAAGGGCGCGTGCGCCCGCCATGTTGCGGCCGTGGGTGACAGTGCGGGACCTCAGTTCGGGCATCGTCGCTCGCTCCTCGTGATGGATGGGCTTGCTTCGAGCGTACGCCGCCACTCCAAGATCTGGACATCCCGTCCGGAATGCGGGACGGGATTCCAGCAGTCGGTCAGCGGGGACGGTCGGGCCGCAGGGTGCCGCCGCCCGAGGCGGTCAGCCTCGGTCAGGCCTCGGTCAGGTAGCGCTGGAGCGTCGGGGCGACCTCCGCCACGATCCGCTCCGGGTCCGCCGAGGCCAGCGGCTCCACCTGGAGCACGTACCGCAGGATCACGATCCCGATCATCTGCGAGGCCGCCAGCTCGGCCCGGAGCTTCGGGTCCGGTACGGCCAGTCCGTCGGCGATCCGCTCCAGGAGCCGGCGCAGCACGAAGGTCCGCAGCACCTTGGCCGCCGCCTCGTGGGTCACCGCGGAGCGGATGACCGCGAGCAGCGGGGCGCGGGTCGCCGGGTTCTCCCACACGCCGACGAAGAAGCGGGCCAGCCGCTCGCCGACCGCCTCGCGCGGGCCGTCGAGGATGGCCGGGACGACGAGCGCCGGCTCGAAGGAGACCTCGATCGCCGCCGCGAAGACCTCGTCCTTGGTGCCGAAGTAGTGGTGCACGAGGGCCGGATCGACCCCGGCGTCCTCGGCGATGCCGCGGACGGAGGTCTTGTCGTAGCCGCGCTCCGCGAACCGGGTCCTGGCCGCCGCCAGGATGCGCTCGCGCGCGCCGGGGGCGGTGTCGCCGGCGGCGGCGCGGGCGGGGCGGCCGCGGCGCCGGGGGGAGTCCCCGCTCACGCGCGCGTGCCCCGGGTCGTCGAGGCGAGGTGGAGCCGGGTGAAGGCGAGCGCCTCGGCGAGGTCGGCCTCCCGTTCGGCGGCGGACATCGCGCGCCGGGTGTTGACCTCGATGACGACGTGCCCGTCGAAACCGGTCACGGCCAGCCGCTCCAGGAGCTCGGCGCACGGCTGGGTGCCCCGGCCCGGCACCAGGTGCTCGTCCTTGGCGGAGCCGCGCCCGTCGGCGAGGTGGACGTGGCCGAGCCGGTCGCCCATGCGGTCGATCATCGCGAGGGTGTCGGTGCGGGCGGTCGCGGTGTGCGAGAGGTCGATCGTGAAGTGCCGGTAGTCGTCCTTGGTGACGTCCCACTCGGGGGCGTACGCGAGCATCTCGCGGTCCTTGTACCGCCACGGGTACATGTTCTCGACGGCGAAGCGGACGTCGGTCTCGTCGGCCATCCGCCAGATGCCGGTCACGAAGTCGCGGGCGTACTGGCGCTGCCAGCGGAACGGCGGGTGGACGACGACGGTGGAGGCGCCGAGCTTCTCGGCGGCCGCCTGGGCGCGCTGGAGCTTGACCCAGGGGTCGGTGGACCAGACGCGCTGGGTGATCAGCAGGCAGGGGGCGTGGACGGCGAGGATCGGTACCCGGTGGTGGTCGGAGAGCCGGCGCAGGGCCTCGATGTCCTGGCTGACCGGGTCGGTCCACACCATGACCTCGACGCCGTCGTAGCCGAGGCGCGCGGCGACCTCGAAGGCCGTCGCCGTCGACTCCGGATAGACCGAGGCCGTCGACAGGGCGACCTTCGCATCCGGGACGCGCACCGCTGGTTCTGCCACGGAAGACAGGGTACGGGGCGCACCTGGGCGCGGGAGGGTGGTTCCGGTCACCCCCGCACGCCGCCGGTCCGCCCCCGTACGCCGCCGGTCCGCCCCCGTACGCACACGCGCGTGGCGCGGCCCCGGGTCCGGGGGAACGGGTCCGGGGGAACGGGCTCACTCGCCCGACAGGAGCTCCGGGAGGTGGTCGAGGCGGCGCAGGATCACGCCCTCGCGCAGGGCCCACGGGCAGATCTCCAGCTGTTCCACGCCGAGCAGGTCCATCGCGCCCTCGGCGACCAGGGCGCCGGCGAGGAGCTGGGCGGCGCGGCCCTCGGAGACGCCGGGGAGGGCGGCGCGCTCGCCGCCCGTCATGGCGGCCAGCCGGGGCACCCACTCCTCCAGGGAGGCGCGGGTCAGCAGCCGCTCCACGTACAGGCCCTCGCCGGAGCCGGGCGCGCCGGCGATCCGGGCCAGCTGCTTGAAGGTCTTGGAGGTGGCGACGACGTGGTCGGGCTTGCCGAAGCGGCTGAACTCGCCGACCGTGCGGGCGATCTGGGCGCGCACATGACGGCGCAGCGCCTTGACGTCCTCGGTGTCGGGCGGGTCGCCGGGCAGCCAGCCGGCGGTGAGCCGGCCGGCGCCGAGCGGCAGGGAGACGGCGGCGTCGGGGTCCTCGTCGATGCCGTACGCGACCTCCAGGGAGCCGCCGCCGATGTCGAGGAGGAGGAGCTTGCCGGCGGACCAGCCGAACCAGCGGCGGGCGGCGAGGAAGGTGAGCCGGGCCTCCTCCTCGCCGGTGAGAACCTGGAGGTCGACGCCGGTCTCCTTCCTGACCCGGGCGAGGACGTCGTCGGCGTTGCCGGCCTCGCGGACGGCGGAGGTCGCGAAGGGCAACACCTCCTCGCAGCCCTTGTCCTCGGCGGCCTGGAGCGCGTCGCGGACGGTCCCGACGAGCCGCTCGACGCCGCTGGGCGCGATGGCGCCGCGGGCGTCGAGGAGTTCGGCGAGCCGCAGCTCCGCCTTGTGGGAGTGGGCGGGCAGCGGGCGGGCGCCGGGGTGGGCGTCCACCACGAGCAGGTGGACGGTGTTCGAACCGACGTCGAGGACTCCGAGTCTCATGGCGGAAACGCTACTGCGCCCACCCGCATACGCTTGGAGTTGTGCCAAAGACGAACAAGGCGAAGCCGGGCAAAGAAAGTGCCTCCGGCGGCGACGGTGCCCGCGACGAGGTCGCGCACGACGTGCGGGACGTGAAGTACGCGCGGGACGTGAAGGGCGGGAAGCCGCCCGTCAAGGGTGTGAGGAAGCAGCGCAAGGGCGAGGAGCCGGACGAGCAGGGGCTCGACTTCCCGCGCGCGTGGGTGGAGTTCGCGGATCCCGCCGACGAGGAGCAGGTCTTCCGCTGCGACCTGACCTGGCTGACCTCGCGCTGGACCTGTGTCTTCGGCAGCGGCTGCCAGGGCATCCAGGCGGGCCGGGCGGCGGACGGCTGCTGCACGCTGGGCGCCCACTTCTCCGACGAGGACGACGAGAAGCGGGTCGCGGAGCACGTGGCGCGGCTGACGCCGGAGCTGTGGCAGTTCCACGACGTCGGCAGCGAGACGGGGTGGACGCAGGTCGACGAGGACGGCGACCGGCAGACCCGCCGCTGGAAGGGTTCGTGCATCTTCCAGAACCGGCCGGGCTTCGCGGGCGGCGCCGGCTGCTCGCTGCACATCCTGGCCCTGAA
This sequence comes from Streptomyces sp. NPDC056503, assembly GCF_042794995.1. NCBI lineage: Bacteria > Bacillati > Actinomycetota > Actinomycetes > Kitasatosporales > Streptomycetaceae > Streptomyces > Streptomyces sp. NPDC056503. Next base: position 12,397 of record NZ_JBHTST010000161.1, on the reverse strand, counting down.
GGAGGGCCGGGAGCCGCTGGAGACGAAGCCCGACGTCTGCTGGCAGCTGCCGGTGCGCCGGACGTACGACTGGATCGACCGCCCCGACGACACGCGCGTGCTCCAGGTGTCCATCGGCGAGTACGACCGGCGGGGCTGGGGTCCCGGCGGTCACGACCTGCACTGGTGGTGCACCTCGGCGACCTCCGCGCACGGCGGCGGGGAGCCGGTCTACGTCTCGTACCGGCCGGAGCTGGTCGAGATGATGGGCAAGGACGCGTACGACGTGCTGGTGGGCCTCTGCGAGGCGCGGCTCGCCTCGACGCTGCCGATGGTGGCGCCGCACCCGGCCGACCCGAAGCCGTAGCTCCTCCTTCCGGGAGGAACCGGCCGGGAGGGGTCCGTCAGGGAGGGATCCGTCAGGGGGACGAGGAGGACGGCGGGGCCGGTTCGTCCGTCGCCGGCGGGGCCGTCGGCTCCGTGGTGCCCGGGTCCGTGGTCGGGGGCGGGTCCGTGGTCGGCGGGGGTGTCGTCGGATCCGTCGTCGGGGGCGGGGTCGTGGGCTCCGTGGTCGGCGGCGGGGTGGTCGGCTCCTCCGTCGTCGGCGGGGTCGTCGGCGGCCGCGTGGGTTCCGTGGGGTCGGTCGGCTCCGGGTCCACCGGGCCGCCCGTGGGCGGCGCGGTCGGCGGGGTCGTCGGGTCCGTGGTGACCGGCGGGGGCGGGATCACCCGGTCGTCGATCGGGGCGACGGGCCCCTGGCCGCTGATCCGCAGCACCGCGCCGGTGGGGTCCACGCCGATCCGGGCGCTCCAGGGACCGCGCGGTTCACGGGCCGGGTCGACGCGGACGGCGACGGTGACCGTCTCGCCCGGGGCGAGGGTGCCGGAGGAGCGGGTCACGTACAGCCAGGGCGCGTCCGTCCACAGCGACCAGTCGACCGGGGTGCCGCCCTCCCCGCTGAGGGTGATCAGGGTGACGCCGCCCAGGCAGCGCGCGGTGACGCCGATCCAGCCCGGCGCCGGGTCGCCGGGGCGCGCGGGGGAGGCCGGGGCGGCGGACCGGGCGGGCGAGACCACCTCGACGGAGACGCCGGGGGCGCGGCTCCCCCGGACGAAGCCGGGGGCGGGGGTCGCCCGGGCGTTTCCGGCGTTCTCGTACCGGTCGTAGGGACGGCCGTCCGCGCCCGTCGCGTCCTCGCTCTCGCCGGCGCTGACCCGGGTGTCGTCCCGCCCGGCCTCCGCGCCCGCCGGGACCCCCCGGTACGAGGTCCACAGGGCGAGCACCGGGGCGGCGAGGACGGCGGCGACCACGGTGGTGGTGACCGCGCGGGCCCGCATCCGGTCGCGGCGGGCGACGAGGTCCTTGGGGTCGATCGGGAAGCCGGTCGGGGCGAAGCGGGGGGCGCCCGCACGCGCGCGTGGGACGTGCAGCATCGCCATGTAGGCGGCGGCCCGGGGGGCCTCGACCAGCGCCAGGCCGTCCTGGACGGGGCGCGGCCCGCCGCCCGGCCAGGGCGCCGCGGCGCCCACCCGCTCGGCGGTGCGGCGGCAGACCGGGCAGTCGTCGACGTGCCGGACGAGTTCGGCGCGCAGGGCCGCCGAGAGGATCACCCGCTGGTCTCCGGTGAGGAGCCGGGCGACGGTGGGGCAGCTGCCGGTGGAGACGACGGCGAGCGCCGCGCGGGTGCGCTCGACCTCGCAGGCGGCGGTGGCGAGGAGCTCGCGCGCGGCCTGCGGGTCGAGGGCAAGGACGGCGGCGACCTGGCGCGGGCTCAGACCGTGCCGGACGGCCAGTTCCAGGGCCTCGCGCTGCTCGGGGGTGGTGCCGGCGGCCTCGGGCCACGCGAGGGTGGCCAGTTCGGCGTGGCGGCGGTCGGCGGTCTCGGCGGAGACCGGTGGCGGCCCGGGAGGGGTGACGGCGGGACGGCCGGTGTGCGCGCCCTGTCGCCGACGGCGCCGCTCGCCGAGGCTGCGCAGACAGGCCCAGCGGGCCAGCGCGTACAGCCAGGCGGTGCGGCCCTCCTCGTCGGAGGGGCAGCGGCCGTGGTGGCGTTCGGCGGCGGCGAGGACGTCGCCGAGGACGGCGGTGGCGGTGTCGTGGTCGCAGAGGACGGAGAGGCAGTACGTGAAGAGTCCGTCGAGGGCGGCCTCGTAACGGGCGGGGGGCCGCTGGCCGAGCGTGCGCGGTCCCTGCTGCGGGCCGCGGCGCGCCCGATGGGCGCCCGGGGTGCGGGAGGGGTCCAGCCTGCTGCTCGTCACTGGGCGACCGTAGGCGCGTAAGGGGGCACTCTTCATATCGGATCCGCCCTTCTCAGCCTTACGGGTGAAGCCATCACTCGAAAGGGGACACGAGCAGGGTGTTCCGCTGCCGCGGCGGCGGTCTGTCCACAGGCAGGGGGTGGACGGCGGTCCGCTGTCGGTGGCGGCGGCTACGGTGTGGGGCATGGCTGCCCGTACGAAATCCGCCAAGGACCGTCCGTCCTACCGCTGCACCGAGTGCGGCTGGCAGACGGCCAAATGGCTCGGCCGCTGCCCCGAGTGCCAGGCGTGGGGGACGGTCGAGGAGTACGGCGCGCCCGCCGTCAGGACCACCGCCGCCGGCCGGGTCTCCACGGCCGCGCTCCCCATCGGCCAGGTCGACGTCCGGCAGGCGACCGCCCGCACGACCGGCGTCGACGAGCTGGACCGGGTCCTCGGCGGCGGTCTGGTGCCCGGCGCGGTCGTGCTGCTCGCGGGCGAGCCCGGCGTCGGCAAGTCGACGCTGCTGCTCGACGTGGCGGCCAAGGCGGCGAGCGACGCGCACCGCACCCTCTACGTGACGGGCGAGGAGTCCGCGAGCCAGGTCCGGCTCCGCGCGGACCGGATCAACGCGCTCAGCGACCACCTCTACCTGGCGGCCGAGACGGACCTGTCGGCGGTCCTCGGCCACCTGGACGAGGTGAAGCCCTCGCTGCTGATCCTGGACTCGGTGCAGACGGTCGCCTCGCCGGAGATCGACGGCGCCCCCGGCGGCATGGCGCAGGTCCGCGAGGTCGCGGGCGCGCTGATCCGGGCCTCCAAGGAGCGCGGGATGTCCACGCTGCTCGTCGGCCATGTGACGAAGGACGGGGCGATCGCCGGCCCCCGGCTCCTGGAGCACCTGGTGGACGTCGTGCTGCACTTCGAGGGCGACCGGCACGCGCGCCTGCGCCTGGTCCGGGGCGTGAAGAACCGGTACGGGGCGACGGACGAGGTCGGCTGCTTCGAGCTGCACGACGAGGGGATCACCGGTCTCGCCGACCCCTCCGGGCTCTTCCTGACCCGCCGTGACGTGGCCGTGCCCGGCACCTGCCTCACGGTCACCCTGGAGGGTCGCCGGCCGCTGGTCGCCGAGGTGCAGGCGCTGACCGTGGACTCCCAGATCCCCTCGCCGCGCCGGACCACCTCCGGCCTGGAGACCTCCCGGGTCTCGATGATGCTCGCGGTCCTGGAGCAGCGGGGCCGGATCAGCGCGCTGGGGAAGCGCGACATCTACAGCGCCACCGTCGGCGGGGTGAAGCTCTCCGAGCCCGCCGCCGACCTGGCGATCGCCCTCGCCCTGGCCTCCGCCGCGAGCGACACCCCGCTGCCGAAGAACCTGGTCGCGATCGGCGAGGTCGGCCTCGCGGGCGAGGTGCGGCGGGTCACCGGCGTACAGCGCCGCCTCGCCGAGGCGCACCGGCTGGGCTTCACGCACGCGCTGGTCCCCGGGGACCCGGGGAAGGTGCCGGCCGGCATGAAGGTGACGGAGGTCGCGGACATGGGCGACGCCCTGCGGGTCCTGCCGCAGAGCCGGCGCCCGGCCCGGAAGACGGAGGAGTCGGGGGGCTGAGCGGGCCCGGCGCGCGGCTCGGAAGACGGAGAAGGCGGGGCCGGGCGGGCCCGGAGCACGTCCGGAAGACGGAGAAGGCCGGGACCGGCCGGGGCCCGGGAGCACGTCCGGAAGACGGAGGAGGTGGGGCCGGGCGGGCCCCTGAGCACCTCCGGAAGACGGAGAAGGCCGGGACCGGCCGGGACCCTGAGCACCTCCGGAAGACGGAGGAGGCGGGGGCTCCGACCAGGCCCCGGGGCGCGTCCCGCGGAGCGGCGCCCTGGGCTCCACCGTTACCCGACCGCTACTCCACGCGTACCCCGGTGGGGGTGTGGAGGGGTAGGCGGACGGTCGAGCGGGTAGGGCGGATCGCGACCGGGGCGCCCCGGCGGGCGCCCGTCCGGAGCACCCCCGACCGGCGTGCGGCCCAGGGCCGCGGGGTGGTGTCGCTAGACTTTGCCCTGGTCTCGCCCATCCGTACGAGCCGGAGGAGTGCAGTGGCAGCCAAGGACGGGGCAGCAGCTCCCGGAAAGTCCGGCGCGGGCTCCGGCAACGAAGCGCTGATGCGCGCGGCCCTGAGCGCGGTCGCGCCCGGCACCGCGCTGCGCGACGGCCTGGAGCGGATCCTCCGCGGAAACACCGGTGGCCTGATCGTCCTCGGCATGGACAAGACGGTCGACTCGATGTGCACCGGCGGCTTCGTGATCGACGTCGAGTTCGCCGCGACCCGCCTGCGGGAGCTGTGCAAGCTCGACGGGGCGCTCGTCCTCGACAAGGACATCTCCAAGATCCACCGGGCCGGTGTGCAGCTGGTCCCGGACGCCTCCATCCCCACCGAGGAGACCGGCACCCGCCACCGCACCGCGGACCGGGTCTCCAAGCAGTGCAACTACCCCGTCGTCTCCGTCTCCCAGTCGATGCGCCTGATCGCGCTCTACGTGAACGGCGAGCGACGGGTCCTGGAGGAGTCGGCGGCCATCCTGTCCCGCGCCAACCAGGCGCTCGCGACCCTGGAGCGGTACAAGCTCCGCCTCGACGAGGTGGCCGGCACGCTCTCCGCGCTGGAGATCGAGGACCTGGTGACCGTCCGGGACGTCACCGCCGTCGCCCAGCGCCTGGAGATGGTCCGCCGGATCGCCACCGAGATCGCGGAGTACGTGGTCGAGCTCGGCACCGACGGCCGGCTCCTCTCGCTCCAGCTCGACGAGCTGATCGCCGGTGTGGAGCCCGAGCGCGAGCTGGTCATCCGGGACTACGTGCCGGAGCCGACGGCGAAGCGTTCCCGCACGGTCGCGGAGGCGCTGACCGAGCTGGACGCGCTCTCCCACACCGAGCTCCTCGAGCTGCCGGTCGTCGCGCGGGCCCTGGGTTACAGCGGCTCCCCCGAGACGCTCGACTCGGCGGTCTCGCCGCGCGGCTACCGGCTGCTCGCGAAGGTGCCGCGCCTCCCCGGCGCGATCATCGAGCGGCTGGTGGAGCACTTCGGCGGGCTCCAGAAGCTGCTCGCGGCGAGCGTGGACGACCTCCAGGCCGTGGACGGCGTCGGCGAGGCCCGGGCCCGCAGCGTCCGCGAGGGCCTGTCGCGGCTGGCGGAGTCGTCGATCCTGGAGCGGTACGTCTGACGGCGGCCGGACCGGCGGGTGCCGCCGGTCCTGGGTGCCCCAGGCGGGTACCGCCTGTCCTGGGTGCCCCAGGCGGGTACCGCCTGTCCTGGGTGCCCCAGGCGGGTACCGCCTGTCCTGGACACCCCAAGCGGGTACCGCCGGTCGGGAGCCACCCGGCGGTGCCGCCGGGCCGGGTCCGTCCGGCAGGTGTCACCAGACCGGGTCCGCCCCGGCAGGTGCCGTCGGTCCGGGGCGGCGCCAGGTGGGCCGCCTCCCCGGGTTCAGTCCTTGGCGAGGGCGAAGGGCGCCGCGACCGTCTTCACGCCGGGCACGGTCGCCTCGACCAGGTAGTTGCCCGGGCCGGCCGTGCCCGCGGGGGCGGTGGCGCACTGCGGGGCGCTGCGCCTGAGGTCCCACTCCACGGTGTGGGTGATCGTGGAGCGCGCGGGGAGCTTCAGCAGCACCGGATCGGCGGGGCTCGGGCAGTCGTCGGACGACCAGAGCCGGTCGCTCTGCGGGTTGCTGATCTTCAGCACGGCGGCGCGCGGGCCGAGGTCGGCCTTGCAGTCGGTGTCCGAGGTGTTCTTGAGGACCAGGTGGAAGCGGGGCTTCTCGCCGGGCTCATAGGTGAGCTTGATGCTGCGCAGCGTCAACTCCACCGATCCGGCAGGACAGTTCGGGAGCGGGGAGCCGGCCGGAAGACGCTGTCCCGCGCCGGTGCCGGCCCCGCCGTCGCCACCCGCGCCATCGGTGTCGCCGTTCTTGCCCGCCGCACCGGAACCGGCCTCGCCGTCGCCGGAACCCGCGCCCGTGTCCGTACCGGAACCGGCGTCCGAACCGTCACCGGATCCCGATCCCGAGCCGTCGCCCGTGCCTGACTCGCCCGCGTCGCCGGAGTCGCCCGACTCGTCGCGCCCGCCCGGCTGTTGGCTGATGGCGGGTCCGGTTCCGCCCGGGCCGGGGGTGATGGAGGGAGCGGGGGACGAGCCGTTGGCGGCGTCGCCCGTCTTCTTCCCGCCCCCGTCACCGGAGGTGAGGGCCCACAGGGTGAGCAGGGAGAGAAGTGCGATCAGGCACAGCGCGATCGCCCTCCGTCGCCAGTAGATGGTGGAGGGAAGCGGCCCGACCGGATTGCGCAAAGATCCCACGCCCCGAACCTTACGAGAGATCCCGCCCAACTCCCGCCCCACCCGCCGCCCGAGAGCCCAAGTTTTGCCGATGATCACATCCTCGGGGAACGGGAACTCTCCACAGGACGGCCGAAAATCGCCCCCTCGACGTCCCCTCGACGTCCCCTCGACGTCCCTTCGACGTCCCTTCGACGTCCCTTCGACGCCCCCTCCTCACCCATCCCCCACTTTCGTCAGGGGTCGTATCGTTCCTTGGCCCGGGGCCGGGCGGTCCGGATTCCGGTTAGCGTCATGCACCATGGACAACCTCCTCGACCTCTCCGACCGCCTCTACCTCGACATCCTCGACTTCGCGCACTCCACACCACACTGGTTCCAGTGGCTCGCCGAAGTCTGGACGGAGCTCGGACTGCTGCTCTTCGGCGCGCTGTTCCTGGCCGGGTGGTGGCGCTCGCGGAACGGATCGAGCCACGCGATGGCGCTCGCGTTCCTCGCCCCGCTCGCCACCGCCTTCGGCTACGTGGTGAGCGAGGGGCTGAAGTCGCTGATCGACGAGGAACGCCCGTGCCGGGCCGTCGCCGGAGCGCCCGCCGCGCTCATCGACTGCCCCGCGTACGGCGACTGGTCCTTCCCCAGCAACCACTCCGCGATCGCCGGGGCCGCCGCCATCGCGCTCGCCCTCTCGTGGCGCGGGATCGTCTGGCTGACCGTGCCGATGGCGATCCTCATGGCCTTCTCCCGCGTCTTCGTGGGCGTCCACTACCCGCACGACGTGACCGCGGGTCTGCTCCTCGGCGGTCTGGTCGCCTTCCTCTTCATGCGGGCGGCCCGTCGGCCGGTGACGGCGCTGGTGGAGACGGCCCGGTCCAGCAGGAGCGCGGCGGTCGTCTGGTGCGCGGGGCGGGGGCCCGCGACCCCGGCGCACGCCTCCACGCGCCCCGAGCGCCGTTCTCGCGCGCGCCACGGCGCGTACTGATCGCTCCCCGGACGTGCCAGGATCGGGGGTGCCATGACTTCCATCGATGCCCCCGCCTCCCTGTCCCTCCCCACCGGTGCGACGCCGACCCGCACCGGCGCGGGCCTGCCCGTCACCGGCACCGACACCGACACCGACACCGACACCGACACCAGCATCAACCCGTCGCGCACCGGTACGGGCCCGTCGAGCACCGGTACCGCTCCGGCCGAGCTCCACGGGCCCGTCCTCGCCTGGTTCGACCGGCACGCCCGCGACCTGCCCTGGCGCCGCCCCGAGGCCGGTGCCTGGGGCGTCATGGTCAGCGAGTTCATGCTCCAGCAGACGCCCGTCGTCCGGGTGCTCCCGGTCTACGAGCAGTGGCTGGCGCGCTGGCCGCGCCCGGCCGACCTGGCCGCCGAGCCGCCCGGCGAGGCCGTCCGCGCCTGGGGCCGGCTCGGCTACCCGCGCCGGGCCCTGCGGCTGCACGCGGCGGCCGTGGCGATAAGGGACCGGCACCGCGGTGACGTGCCGAGCGACCACGGGCAGCTCCTCGCCCTCCCCGGCATCGGCGAGTACACCGCCGCCGCCGTGGCCTCCTTCGCCTTCGGGCAGCGCCACGCGGTCCTCGACACCAACGTGCGCCGGGTCCTCGCCCGCGCGGCGAGCGGCATCCAGTACCCGCCGAACGCCACCACCGCCGCCGAGCGGCGCCTCGCCCGCGCGCTGCTCCCCGAGGACGAGGGCACCGCGGCCCGCTGGGCCGCCGCCTCCATGGAGCTGGGCGCCCTGGTCTGCACGGCGAAGAACGAGGACTGCGGGCGCTGCCCCGTCGCCGACCGCTGCGCCTGGCTGCTCGCCGGCAAGCCGGCCCACGACGGCCCGCCCCGCCGCGGCCAGACGTACGCGGGCACCGACCGCCAGGTCCGCGGCCGGCTCCTCGCCGTGCTCCGTGACGCCCCCGGCTCCGTCCCCCAGTCCGCGCTCGACGCGGTCTGGGACGAGCCGGTCCAGCGCGGCCGGGCCCTGGACGGCCTGGTCTCGGACGGTCTGGTGGAGCCCCTGGACGGCGGGCGGTACCGGCTTCCGCTGACCTGAGGCGTCCGGCCCGGCCGCCGCTGTTACACAACCGATGGGTAGCCGTGCGTCCACCGACGGCTGCCCCGCACAGCCCCGTGACAACCGCTCCGTAGCGTCGTCATCGACACGGAGAACAAGCAGGTCACGGGGATGTGGAGGCAGCCGGGATGAGCCAGGGCGAGGTGCTCGACTTCGAGGAGTACGTCCGCACGCGACAGGACGCGCTGCTGCGCAGCGCCCGTCGGCTCGTACCCGACCCGGTCGACGCGCAGGACCTGCTCCAGACGGCGCTGGTCCGCACGTACGGCCGCTGGGACGGGATCGCGGACAAGTCGCTGGCCGACGCCTACCTGCGCCGCGTCATGATCAACACGCGGACGGAGTGGTGGCGGGCGCGCCGCCTCGAAGAGGTGCCGACCGAGCAGCTTCCGGACGCGAGCGTGGAGGACCCGACCGAGCAGCACGCCGACCGGGCCCTGCTCATGGACATCCTGAAGGTGCTCGCGCCCAAGCAGCGCAGCGTCGTGGTGCTGCGGCACTGGGAGCAGATGAGCACGGAGGAGACCGCGGCCGCGCTGGGCATGTCGACGGGTACGGTGAAGTCGACGCTCCACCGCGCCCTCGCCCGGCTCCGCCAGGAACTGGAGAGCCGCGACCTGGACGCCCTCGCCCTGGGGCGGCCCGTGGAGCGGACCGGTGGACAGCGGTCGGCTACGGCGGCCGTGCGAGGTGACGAGGGAGGGCGCGAGCGGTGCGCGGCCTAGACGACGGCGAAGTCGACGGCGCCAGAACCCACGGCGGCCCCGGCCCCGGAACGGACTCCGGAACCGGTGTCCCGGCCGGTGGCGCCGGCGGTGCCCGTGGCGCGGTGGCGCGGGCGGTGGGTTCCAAGGCGGCGGGTGTCACGGCGATGGCCGGACTCGCCGCCCTCGGCCTGTTCATGGCCGCGTGCTCCACGGGCGGCACCGGCTCGCGCGACGAGGGCGCGGCCCGCGCCGACGCGCCGGCCGCCGCCCCCACGCCGCCCGCCGCCGCCTCGGACTCGGGCTCGGGCTCGGCGAAGGAGGCCCAGCGGGTGGACCCGATCGCGCTCCTCAAGGGCGACCCGAAGATCGGCGCCCGGATGAAGGCCGACCTGAAGCCGTGCGCGGCCGACGCGTACCCGGTGGACACCTCGTACGGGAACCTCACCAACGGCTCCGCGCCGGACGTCGTCGTCAACGTGATGACCTGCGGCGACGCGGTCGGCATCGGCACGTACGTCTACCGCGGCAAGAGCGGCGGGGGCGCCGACGGCTACGAGAACGTCTTCATGGCCGAGGACGCGGCGGTCTACGGCACCATCGACCGGGGCGACCTGATCGTGACGAAGCAGGTGTACGCGGAGGGCGACCCGGTCGCCTACCCGTCGGGCGAGGACGTCATCACGTACCGCTGGTCGGGGAACAGGTTCACCCAGCACGACTGGGTGCACAACGACTACAGCCGTGCCGTCGGCGAGGGCGACGGGACCGGCGAGATGCCGCAGCCGACACCGAGTCCGTCCGCCGCCGGCTGACACCGCCGCCGGCCGGCGCCACCGCACCGCCTCGCACCGCACCGCGCCGCCTCGCACCGCCTCGCACCGCCCGCGCCTCCTCCGCACCGCCCGCACCACACCGCAAGCCCCCGCACCGCCCGTCCCCGTACCGCACCGCCCGTCCCGCACCGCTCCGAGACGCCCACCACCCGAAGGACCCGCACGATGGCCGAGACCCATGTCCTGTTCGTCGAGGACGACGACGTCATCCGTGAGGCCACCCAGCTCGCCCTGGAGCGGGACGGCTTCCGCGTCACGGCGATGCCCGACGGGCTCTCCGGCCTGGACGCCTTCCGCGCGCACCGGCCGGACATCGCCCTCCTCGACGTGATGCTGCCGGGCATGGACGGGGTCAGCCTCTGCCGTCGCATCCGCGACGAGTCGACCGTGCCGGTGATCATGCTGTCGGCGCGCGCCGACTCCATCGACGTCGTCCTCGGCCTGGAGGCCGGGGCGGACGACTACGTCACCAAGCCCTTCGACGGCTCCGTGCTGATGGCCCGCATCCGGGCCGTGCTGCGCCGCTTCGGTCACGCGGCCGGCAACGGGACGGGCGACGCGGCCGAGGGCGCCGCCGGCGACGGCGGGCCGCTGGTCTTCGGCGACGGGGACCTGGAGGTCGACACCGAGGGCATGGAGGTGCGCCGGAGCGGCGAGCCGGTGGCGCTGACCCCGACCGAGATGCGGCTGCTCCTGGAGTTCTCCTCCGCGCCGAACACCGTGCTCTCCCGGGACAAGCTGCTGGAACGCGTCTGGGACTACGGCTGGGGCGGCGACACCCGGGTCGTCGACGTCCACGTGCAGCGGCTGCGGGCCAAGATCGGCCAGGACCGGATCGAGACGGTCCGCGGCTTCGGCTACAAGCTCAGGGGCTGATCGGTGAGAGCGCTCCCGCTCCGCACCGGCGTCCGCTGGAAGATCGCCCTGGCCATCGCGGCGGTCGGCGCGCTGATCGCGGTCACCCTCAGCGTGGTCGTGCACAACGCCGCCCGCATCTCGATGCTCGACAACGCGCGCGAGGTGCAGATGGAGCGGCTGCTCTTCGCCCAGCGCCTCTACGAGACCTCCAAGCCGAAGGAGCCGCGCTTCGGCGCCAAGATCAACGACCCGGCGCTGCCGGACCAGCTGGACCAGCTGATGCGGGCCCAGCGGCGCGGCACGTACGTGCAGGAGCACCGGCACGGCGGGCCGCCGGACGTGTGGGCGGCGGTACCGCTGGCCAACGGGGACGTGCTCTCGCTGCACATCCCCTTCGCCGACCGCAGCGCCACGATCATGAAGGACCTCGACCGGGCGCTGGTCATAGGCTCGGTGTCGGTGGTCTTCGGCGGCTGCGCGCTCGGCATCCTCGTCGGCGGTCAGCTCTCCCGGCGGCTGCGGAAGGCCGCGGCGGCGGCCGGGCGGGTCGCCCAGGGCAACGGCGACGTCCGGGTCAGGGACGCCGTCGGCGGAGTCGTACGGGACGAGACCGACGACCTGGCGTGGGCGATCGACTCGCTCACCGACGCGCTGCACGAGCGGATCGAGGCCGAGCGGCGGGTCACCGCGGACATCGCGCACGAGCTGCGCACCCCGGTGACCGGGCTGCTCACGGCGGCCGAGCTGCTGCCGCCGGGGCGCCCGACCGAGCTGGTGCGGGACCGGGCGCAGGCGATGCGGACGCTGGTCGAGGACGTGCTGGAGGTGGCCCGGCTCGACGGGGCCTCGGAGCGGGCGGAGCTCCAGGAGATCGCGCTCGGCGAGTTCGTGGAGCGGCGGGTGCGGTCGATGTTCCCGGACGCGGAGGTCCGGGTGGTGCACGAGTCCTGGGTGTCGACCGACCCGCGCCGGCTGGAGCGGATCCTCGGCAATCTGCTGGCCAACGCGGCCAAGCACGGCAAGGGCCCGGTGGAGGTCACCGTCGAGGGCCGGGTGGTACGGGTACGGGACCACGGCCCCGGCTTCCCCGAGGCGCTGCTCCGCGAGGGCCCGAGCCGCTTCCGTACCGGTACGAGCGACCGCGCGGGTCAGGGCCACGGCCTGGGCCTGACGATCGCGGCCGGTCAGGCGCGGGTCCTCGGGGCCCGGCTGACCTTCCGGAACGTGGCCTCGGAGGGCTCGCCGGAGGGGGTCGGCGGGGCGGTCGCGGTGCTGTGGCTGCCGGATCACGCGCCGACGAACACGGGGAGCTTCCCGATCCTGCGGCTCCCGGGGTAGACGGGGGCACGCGCGCGTGGGGCCGGGTTTCGTCGGAAACCCGGCC
>NZ_JBHTST010000160.1:0-17683 GCF_042794995.1 Streptomyces sp. NPDC056503 | reverse complement strand
TTTTTTTACTTCGCTCGGTTGGGGTGGGGGGGGCCCGGGGGGGGGGGGGGGGGCCCGCCCCCGCCCGCCCCCGCCGTCTCGGGCGGAGGGTCAGGACGCGGGCAGCTCGCCGCGGAGGGCCCGGGCCGCCGCGACCAGGTGCTCCAGCGAGGCGCGGGTCTCGGGCCAGCCGCGGGTCTTCAGGCCGCAGTCGGGGTTGACCCAGAGCCGTTCGGCGGGGATGGCCTCGAGTCCCGCGCGGAGGAGCGCCGTCGCCTCCTCCGGCGAGGGGACGCGGGGGGAGTGGATGTCCCAGACGCCGGGACCGGCCTCGCGCGGGTAGCCGTGCTCCGCGAGCTCGTGGGCGACCCGCATGTGGGAGCGGGCGGCCTCCAGGCTGATGACGTCGGCGTCGAGGTCGTCGATCGCCCGCACGATGTCGCCGAACTCGGCGTAGCACATGTGGGTGTGGATCTGGGTGTCCGGCCGTACCCCGCTCGTGGTGAGGCGGAAGGCCTCCGTCGCCCAGGCGAGGTAGGCGGCGCGGTCGGCGGAGCGCAGTGGCAGGGTCTCGCGCAGGGCGGGCTCGTCGACCTGGATCACCGGAGTCCCCGCCGCCTCCAGGTCGTCGACCTCGTCGCGCAGGGCGAGGGCGACCTGGCGGGCGGTGTCGCCGAGGGGCTGGTCGTCGCGGACGAACGACCAGGCGAGCATGGTGACCGGGCCGGTGAGCATGCCCTTGACCGGCTTGGTGGTGAGGGACTGGGCGTACGCCGTCCAGCGCACCGTCATGGGTGCCGGGCGGGAGATGTCGCCGGCCAGGATCGGCGGGCGGACGTACCGGGTGCCGTACGACTGCACCCAGCCGTGCCGGGTGGCGAGGTAGCCGTCGAGCCGCTCGGCGAAGTACTGCACCATGTCGTCGCGTTCGGGTTCGCCGTGGACCAGGACGTCGAGTCCGGTCTTCTCCTGGAAGGAGACCACCTCCCGGATCTCCGCCCTGATGCGCTCCTCGTAGCCGTCGGTGCCGATCCGTCCGGCCCGCAGGTCGGCGCGGGCGGCGCGCAGCGCGGAGGTCTGCGGGAAGGAGCCGATGGTGGTGGTCGGGAGCAGCGGCAGGCCGAGGCGGGCGCGCTGGGCGGGGGCGCGCTCGGGGTACGGCCGCGACCTGCTGCCGTCCGCCCCGGTGACGGCCCCGGCCCGGGCGCGCACGGCGGGAACGCGGGTGAGGGGGGACCCGGCGCGGGAGGCGAGCGCGGCGCGGTTGGCGGCGAGTTCGCCGGTGATGGCGCCGGTGCCCTGGGCGAGGCCCGTGGCGAGGGTGACGACCTCGGCGGTCTTCTGCCGGGCGAAGGAGAGCCAGCGCAGGATCTGCGGATCGACGTCCTTCTCGGCCGTGGCGTCCAGCGGCACGTGGAGGAGGGAGCAGGAGGCGGCGACGTCGACGCGGTCCGCGAGGCCGAGGAGGGTGCCGAGGGTGGTGAGCGACCTCTCCAGGTCGTCGACCCAGATGTTGCGGCCGTTCACCACGCCCGCGACGAGTCGCTTTCCGGGCAGGCCGCCGACGGCGGCGAGCCCTTCCAGATGGGCCGCCGCCGGCTCGGTGAAGTCGAGCGCGAGGCCGTCGACCGGCGCCTTGGCGAGGACGGGGAGGGCGTCGCCGAGGTGGCCGAAGTAGGAGGCGACGAGGAGCTTCGGCCGGTCGGTGAGCGCCCCGAGCGCGCGGTAGGCGCGGGCGGTGGCGTCCAGTTGGGCCGGGGTGCGGTCCTGGACCAGGGCCGGCTCGTCGAGCTGTACCCACCGCGCGCCGGCCGCCCGCAGGTCGGCGAGGACCTCGGCGTAGACGGGCAGCAGGCGGTCCAGGAGGGTCAGGGGTTCGAAGTCCGCCGCCACCCCGGGGGCCGGCTTGGCCAGCAGGAGGTAGGTGACCGGACCCACCAGCACGGGCCGTGCGGCCGGGCCGAGGGCCAGGGCCTCCTTCAGCTCCGCGACCTGCTTCGCGGAGTCCGCCGTGAAGACCGTGCCAGGTCCCAACTCGGGTACGAGGTAGTGGTAGTTGGTGTCGAACCACTTGGTCATCTCCAGCGGTGCCACGTCCTGGGTGCCCCGCGCCATGGCGAAGTAGCCGTCCAGGGCGTCGGTGGCCACGGCGTCCCGGTGGCGGTCGGGGATCGCGCCCACCATCACCGTGGTGTCCAGGACGTGGTCGTAGAGGGAGAAGTCGCCGGTCGGCACCTCGGTGATGCCGGCTTCGGCGAGCTGCCGCCAGTTCGCGCGGCGCAGTCCGGCGGCGGTGGTCCGGAGGGCTTCGGCGGTGACCCGGCCCTTCCAGTACCCCTCGACCGCCTTCTTCAGTTCCCGGCCCTGCCCCTGACGGGGGTAGCCGTACACGGTGGCCCGTGCTGCCGCGGCTGCGGACTTCGTGGTCACGGAGATCTCCTTCGCGAGACGGATCCCTGAGGTCCGGGGACCTGACCAGGCGCGAGGAGTGACCGGAGACGGAGGGTGCGCCCGCGTGTGACACGGCGCGGTCGTCCGCTCGTATGGTCGCCGACCCGCCCTCGAGGTCACCGGATGACCGCGCGCGGAATCGTCCGCGTGCGGGCAACGGGCAGGTCTTCGGACTCGCGGGCGCGCCCTCCTTCCGGAGGACTCCTACTGGCCGTCGCTTCCCAGGCCCGGTACGTCGGACCCAGTGCGTATGACGGCGGTCGTTCCCACTCACCGCTGCGGGGCAGTCCCGGATTCCCACCGGGTTCCCTCTTGCGACGCTCCCGCCTGGCGGGCGGGGCGAACCAGCTGCGCCGTCATCATACGGTCCCCGGGAGCGGCGGCCGCTCCGAGGACGTGCCCGCGCGCGGCGACAGGGGCCGTCCGCTCACCACGTTCCACCGGCCGGCCCGGCCGCTCAACTCCGTTGCGCTCGAAGGGCGTACGTCCACCCGCCAGAAGGCGGCGTCGCCGGCGCCGAGCGCGTGGACGACGGCGGCGCGCACGACGTCGGGCTCCACCACGGCCACGACCCGCCCCGGCGACCCGTCCCGGAGGGAGTCCAGCCAGGCCCCGACCCGGAGCCGGAGGTCCCGGACCGACTCCCCGCCGTGCGGTGCGGCGGCGGGGTCGGACAGCCAGCGGGCCACGCCCTCCGCCTCGGTGGCGGCGACGTCGTCCAGCGTCCGGCCGCGCCACCGGCCCATGGCGCAGCCGGCGAGCGCCGGGGTCGGCACCGCCCGCTCCAGCCCGAGGGCCCGCGCGGTGTCGCCGCAGCGCCGGGACGGCGAGGCGAACGCCGTGACGTCCGCGCCGAAGACGCCTGCCGCGGCCCTGGTCCGCGCCTCGCCGTCCGCGTCCAGCGGCCCGTCGTCGTCGAAGCGGACCTGCCGCAGCGCCTCGCCCGCGGCGGGGGAGACGAGCGTCACCCGTGTGGTCATCGGTCCCTCGGTCCTCTCGCGGGCGGTTCCGTGCCCGTGTCCGGGCCGCACCCTAACCCGCGGTCGCGCACGGGGAGTGATCCATCACTCACCCCCTTGGCGGGATGTCATGCACGCGGTACGTTCTCGGCGACATCTGAACAACGTGACGACGGCGAGACGGAAGTCCGGTGGGAAACCGGCACGGTCGCGCCACTGTGAGTCGCCGGGCCCCGTGCGGGGCGTGGCGGCGAGTCAGACCCGTGGACCGTCGTCAGCACCACCATCTGGGCGCGTGTTCCCGAGGAGGTTCCACCATGGCCGAGGCCGTCGTCTCCGCTGCCGTATCCACCCCCGCCGTACCCGTTCCGGCTTCGCTGCCGGTGCGCGCGGTGCTGCCCTGGGCCGTCTTCGTCGGCCTTCTGGCCCTGATCGCCCTCTACTTCGTCGGCGCCGAGCAGGGTGCCACGTCCGTCTTCGCCGGTGAGACCGTGCACGAGTGGGTCCACGACGGACGCCACCTGCTCGGCTTCCCCTGCCACTGACGGGGGCCGTGAGCACATGTACGCCTCCACTGTCAGAGGTCTGCTGGTCCGCGGCATGCTCGCGGGCCTGATCGCCGGACTCTTCGCCTTCGCCGTCGCCTACGTGGTGGGCGAGCCGCCCGTCAACGGCTCGATCGCCGTCGAGGAGGCCCAGGCCGCCCAGGGCGCCGAAGCCGCCCAGGGGTCCCACGCCGGACACGGCGCCGCCGCCACCGGGGCCGGTGAGGAAGAGGAGGAGGCGGTCGGCCGCCCCGTCCAGTCGACCTTCGGTCTCGCGACGGGCGTCCTGGTCTACGGCGTGGCGCTGGGCGGCATCGCCGCCCTGGCCTTCTCCTTCGTCCTCGGCCGCGTCGGCCGCTTCGGCCCCCGGGCGACGGCGGCCCTCACGGCGGCGGCCGCCTTCACCACCGTCTACCTGGTCCCGTTCCTCAAGTACCCGGCGACCCCGCCGGCCGTCGGGAACCCGGACACCATCGGCAAGCGCACCACGCTGTTCTTCCTGATGATCCTCCTGAGCGTGCTGCTCGGCGTCGCCGCGGTCATCGCAGGCCGTCGCCTGGCGCCCCGCCTGGGCAACGGGAACGCGACCCTGGTGGCCGCCGCCGGATTCGTCGTCGCCACGGGCGTCGCCTTCGTGTTCCTCCCGGCCAACGACGACGCCGTCAAGCCCGGGTTCCCCGCGGCCCTGCTGTGGGAGTTCCGGCTCGCCTCCGTGGCGGTCCAGCTGGTCCTGTGGGCGGTCTTCGGGGTCGTCTTCGGCCTCCTGGCCCGGCGTCTCCTCACCGCCCGCCCCGTCTCCGCCGCCGCGACCCCGGCGGACCGCCCGGACCGGACGGCCCCGTCCCTGGGCTGAGGGGAGACCGACCGCCGCCGACCGCCCCGGGACTATCCGGTGGCGGTCGGCGCCGTCGGTTCGGCGGGCAGGTCGCGGACGCCCAGGCGCAGGTGCTCGACGTGGTGGAGCGCCTGGTCGAGGAGTTCGGCGACGTGGTCGTCGTAGAGGGCGTAGACGATCGAGCGACCGTGGCGCTCACCGGCCACCAGGCCGAGGTTGCGCAGGAGGCGGAGCTGGTGGGAGCAGGCCGAGGGCTCCATGCCGACGGCCGTCGCCAGCTCGCCGACCGAGGAGGGGCCTTCGCGCAGGCGCGCCAGGATGTACAGCCGCGAGGGCGTGGCGAGGGCCTGGAGGGTCGCGGCGACGTCGGTGGCGCCGACGGCGTCGAGGCGCTCGCGGGTGGTGCTGGTGGCATGCGGTCCGTGGCCCATGGGACCATGATACGGATGACACATGAAGACCTGTTCATGCATTCCTGTATGGTGAGCACCCCTCGCCCCGTCGACCCGTGAAGGGTTGCCTCGTCATGTCTTCCGTCCTGGAGCGGCCCCCGACGGCCGCCACCGGCCGGGACCGGGTACCGCCACGGCGCACCCGCGTCCTGGCGCTGCCCGAGGCCCGGTGGGCGCTCGCGGCGCTCGTGCTGTTCCTGGCCGCCCTCCCCCTCCACCTCCTGGACGCGCCGGCCTGGCTGTGGGGCCCGCTGTTCGCGGCCGCCTACGTCACCGGCGGCTGGGAGCCGGCCTGGGAGGGGCTGAAGGCCCTCAAGGACAGGACCCTGGACGTGGACCTGCTGATGGTGGTCGCCGCGCTCGGCGCCGCCGCGATCGGCCAGGTCCTCGACGGCGCGTTGCTCGTCGTCATCTTCGCCACCTCCGGCGCGCTGGAGGCCGTCGCCACCGCCCGGACCGCCGACTCCGTGCGCGGCCTGCTCGACCTCGCCCCGGAGACGGCGACCCGGCTCGCCGACGACGGCACCGAGGAGACCGTTCCGGCCGACGCCCTCGCCGTCGGCGACGTCGTCCTCGTACGGCCCGGGGAGCGGATCGGCGCCGACGGCCGCGTGCTCGACGGCGCGAGCGACGTCGACCAGGCGACCATCACCGGCGAACCGCTGCCCGTGGGCAAGCAGCCGGGCGACGAGGTGTTCGCCGGCACCCTGAACGGCACCGGCGCCCTGCGGGTACGGGTCGCGCGCGACCCCTCGGAGTCGGTCATCGCCCGGATCGTGGCGATGGTCGAGGAGGCCGCCGGGACCAAGGCGCCGACCCAGCTCCTCATCGAGAAGGTCGAGCGGCGCTACAGCCTCGGCATGGTCGCCGCCACCCTGCTGGTCTTCGCGATCCCGCTGCTCATGGGCTCCGACCTCCGGTCCACCCTGCTGCGGGCGATGACGTTCATGATCGTCGCCTCCCCGTGCGCCGTCGTCCTCGCCACCATGCCCCCGCTGCTCTCCGCGATGGCCAACGCCGGCCGCCACGGCGTCCTGGTGAAGTCCGCCGTCGTCATGGAACGCCTGGCACAGGTCGACGCGGTCGCGCTCGACAAGACGGGCACCCTCACCGAGGGCACCCCGCGCCTGACCGACCTGCGCCCGCTGGAGGACTCCGGCCTCGACGGGGACGCGCTCCTGCGTCTCGCGGCGGCGGCCGAGCACCCCAGCGAACACCCCCTGGCGGGCGCGGTGGTGGCCGCCGCCCGTGACCGCGCGCTGGACCTGCCGCCGACCGAGGACTTCGCCTCCACCCCCGGCACCGGCGTCACCGCCACGGTGGACGGCCGCGCCGTCGCGGTCGGCAGCCCCGCCCGGCTCCTCGACGACCCCGCCCACCCGGCCGCCGCCCTCGCCGCCGCGCTGGAGGAGGACGGCCGCACCGCCGTCGTGGTCACCCTCGACGGCCGCCCGGCCGGCGTCCTCGGCATCGCCGACCGGCCGCGCCCCGAGGCCGCCGCCGCCACCCGCGCCCTCGCCGAGCTGACCGGCCGCACGCCGATCCTGGTCACCGGCGACAACCCGCGCGCCGCCGCCCGCCTCGCCGCCGAGGTCGGCATCACCGACGTACGGGCCGGACTGCTGCCCCAGGACAAGGTCGCCGTCGTCCACGGACTCCGCGACGGCGGCGCCAGGGTCCTGGTCGTCGGCGACGGCGTCAACGACGCCCCCGCCCTCGCCGCCGCCCACACCGGCATCGCCATGGGCCGGGCCGGCTCCGACCTCGCCCTGGAGACCGCCGACGCCGTCGTCGTCCGCGACGAACTGACCGCCATCCCCACCGTGGTGAACCTCTCCCGCCGGGCCCGCGGCCTCGTGGTCCAGAACCTCGTCATCGCGGGCACCTTCATCGCCGTCCTGGCCGTCTGGGACCTCGCCGGCACCCTGCCCCTGCCGCTGGGCGTCGCCGGCCACGAAGGCTCCACCGTCCTCGTCGGCCTCAACGGCCTGCGCCTGCTCGCCGACGGCGCCTGGCGCCGCGCCCGCCCGACGCCCCACCCGACAGACCACCCGACGACCCTCCAGGAGACGTGATGAGCCGCCGCGCGGACAAGCGGAAGAAGACGGCCCCCGCCGGAGCGGGGGCCGCCCCGTGCACGGTCACCGTGTGCCGCGGCTGCTGCTGCGGCACGCCCAAGATCCCCGGCGTCGACCACGCCGCCCAGCTCGCGGCCCTGCGCCGCACCGTGCCGGACGGGGCCCAGGTCCGGGTCACCGGCTGCCTGGACGCCTGCGAGCAGGCCAACGTCGTCGTCGTCCAGCCCTCCGCCGCCGGACGGGCGGCGGGCGGGCGGCCGGTCTGGCTCGGCCTGGTCAACGACGAGGACGCCGTCCAGGACATCGCCGACTGGATCGAGGCCGGCGGCCCCGGCCTCGCGGAACCGCCGGGCGTCCTCGACCTCTACGCCTTCAGCCCCTCCCGCCGCGTCCGCGCCGAACTGCCGGACGGCTAGCTCGGCTCCCGGGGCGGGCAACCGGTCCCGCCGTACCCCTCCGCAGGCGCTCAGAGCGGTACGACGGTGGTCTCGGTGGCCTTCACGCTGGTCCACACGGACACCCCGTCGGCCAGACCGAGTTCGGCGGCGGCCTGGGGGGTGATCTCGGCGACGAGGTCGGGCGCCTCGGCCGAGGTGACGAGGACGCGGAGACGGCTGCCGCTGCTCGTGATCTCGCGCACGGTGCCGGGCCAGACGTTACGGGGGCTGCCCGCGGGCCTCTCGCGGTGCACCGACACCGCCTCGGGCGCGACGATCGCGAGCGCCGGGGTGCCGGGCGGTGGCGGCTCGGCCGCGACGAGGACGCCGCCGCCGTCGAGGGCGAGTCCCTCCGCGGTGGCCGTGCCGGGCCAGGCGTTGCGGCCGAGCATCCGGGCCACCCAGGGGGAGCGGGGGTGGCGGGTGACCTCGGTGGGGGCGGCGTCCTGGAGGGCCCGGCCGCCGTCCAGGACGAGGACGCGGTCGGCGAGCGAGACGGCCTCGACCGGGTCGTGGGTGACGATGAGGCAGACGCCGCCGAAGCCGGTCAGGTGGGTGCGCAGGGTGTGGCGGACGTGCGCCCGGGTGGTCTGGTCGAGCGCGGCGAGCGGCTCGTCGAGGACCAGGAGCCGGGGGCGGGCGGCCAGCGCCCGGGCCAGCGCCACGCGCTGCGCCTGGCCGCCGGAGAGCTGCGCGGGCTTGCGGTGCCCCAGGTGTCCGACGCCGAGGCGGTCGAGCCACCCCTGCGCCTCGCGGCGGGCCTCGGCGCGGGCGACGCCCTGGCTCCGCAGGCCGTACGCGGTGTTGGCGAGGGCCGTCATGTGGGGGAAGAGGGCGCCGTCCTGGGGGACCCAGGCGACCCGGCGCCGGTGCGGCGGCAGCGAGGTGACGTCCTCGTCCCCGAGCCGGAGCTCCGCGTGCGCCCGGGGGGTGAGGCCCAGCAGGGCGCGCAGCAGGGTGGTCTTCCCGGCGCCGTTGGGGCCGACGACGGCGATGGTGGTGCCCGGGTCCGCGTCGAGGGTGAGGACGGTGAAGCCGGTGACCTCGGCGTGCAGCGCCCAGTGCTCGGGGGAGCCGGCGGGCCGCTCGGACACGGGAGGGAGGGGAGCCCCGGGGGACAGCGGGGAGTGGGGGGACGGGACGGCGGCAGGCTCCTCGGGAGGCGCGGGGCGGCCCCGCCTCCGCTCCACCGGGGTGCCGGTCCAGCGGCCGCGCAGGGCGACGAGCACGCCCATCGCGATGGCGAGCAGCAGCAGAGAGACCGAGGTGGCGGCCTCGGGCTCCTCCTGGAGGAGCAGGTAGACCTGGAGGGGCAGGGTCTGGGTCGTCCCCGGCAGGTTGCCCGCGAAGGTGATCGTCGCGCCGAACTCGCCGAGCGCCCGCGCCCACGTCAGTGCCGCGCCGGCGATGACGCCGGGCGCCACCATCGGCAGGGTGACGGTGAAGAAGACCCGGACCGGCGAGGCCCCGAGGGACGCCGCCGTCTCCTCGTACCGGGGCCGCAGTCCACCGAGCGCGCCCTCCAGGCTGATGACGAGGAAGGGCATGGCGACGAAGGTCGCGGCGAGGACGGCGCCGGAGGTGTGGAAGGGGAACGTGATCCCGAAGGTGTGCTCCAGCCAGGGCCCGAGGAGGCCGCGCCGTCCGAAGGCGAGCAGCAGCGCCACGCCGCCGACGGTCGGCGGCAGCACCATGGGGAGCAGGACGAGGGAGCGGACGAGCGCCTTGCCGGGAAAGGGGACCCGCGCCAGCAGCCAGGCCAGCGGCACTCCGAGGAACAGCGAGAGGCCGAGCGCCCAGAAGGACACCACGAGGGACAGTCTCAGCGCCTCGACCGTGCCCGGCGAGGTCAGGTGGTCGCCCAGCTCCCCCCATTCGGTCCGGACGAGGATGCCGATCAGCGGCAGCGTCAGGAAGGCCACGCCGAGCAGCGCGGGCAGCGCCAGCGTGAGGGGCGGGCGGCCCCCGGGGGTGCGTGCGCCTGCTCGTTTCATCGTCGGTCCCAAAGGCAGAGAAGGGGGCAGGGGCTGTCCGTTCCCCCGAAGCGGACAGCCCCTCGTGATCCGTGTGTTCCCGGCCGGTTACGGCTTCTGGAAACCGGCGTCCTGGAGGATCTTCTGTCCTTCGGCCGAGGACAGCCAGGCGACGAACGCGGCGGCGGCCTCGGCGTTCTTCGAGTCCTTCAGGGTGGCGGCCGGGTACTTCGCGAGGGCGTTCTGGTCGTCGGGGATCTCGACGGCGTCGACCTTGTCCGCGGCGCTCGCGGCGTCGGTCTTGTAGACGAGGCCGGCGTCGGCCTCGCCGAGCTCGACCTTGCTGAGCACGGCGCGGACGTTGGGCTCCTGGGAGACCGGCTTCACCGTGACGTGCTGCCGGTCGAGGATCTGCTTGCTGTACTTGCCGGCCGGGACCTCGGGCGCGGCGAGGACGACCTTCAGCTTGGTGTCGGCGAGGTCCTTCAGGTCGTCGACCTTGTGCGGGTTGCCCTCGCCGGTGGCGATGACGAGCCGGTTCGTCGCGATGATCGCGGGGGTGCCGGTGTCGGCCTTCACCTTGTCCATGCTCTTGGTGTCGGCGGTGACCAGGACGTCGGCGGGCGAGCCCTGCGAGACCTGGGCGACGAGCTCCTGGGAGCCGGCGAAGGAGAAGGTGAGCTTCGTGCCGGGGTGCGCCTTCTCGTACGCGGCTCCCGCCGTCTTGAACACGTCCGTCAGGGACGCGGCGGCGAGCACGGTCAGGTCGGCGGCGGGCGCGCCGTTCGCGGCGCCGGAGGTGGTGGCCCCGCCGGTGTCCTTCTTGCCGCCGTCGTCGCCGCTCGAACAGGCGGCGAGCGGGACGAGCAGGGCGGCGGTGAGCGCGGCGGCGGTGGCACGGCGTCTGGTGAGGGTGAGGGTGAGGGCCATGGGGACGGAACTCCTTGACGAGGAACGGAAGGTGCGGAACGCGGCCGGCCGCGCCGACGGCCGCGGTGCGGGGTGTGCTGCGTGAGCGGTGGTCAGGTGCGGTCGATGTGCACGCTGGTCGACTTCACGCGGGCGGTGGCCTGCATGCCGACTTCCAGTCCCAGTTCCTCCACGGCCTCCCGGGTGAGGAGGGAGACGAGGCGGTGCGGACCGGCCTGGATGGTGACCTGGGCCGCGATGTCGCCGAGCTTGATCGCCGTCACGATCCCGGGGAACGCGTTGCGGGCGGAGGTGTACGACGCGTCGTCGTCGTCCTCTCCCTGCGCGATCTCCACGGAGAACGCGGCGAGCGACTTCCCGTCGATGACGCGCCGACCGCTCTCGTCGCGGTGGGTCGCGACCCGGCCCGCGTCGGCCCAGCGCCGCGCGGTGTCGGGGCTGACGCCCAGGAGCCGTGCGGCCTGCCCGATGGTGTAGGACTGCATGTGCGACACCGTAGGGCGAGATCGCTCTCATCTGCAACAAGTTCGTGGGTCCCTCCATCGCGTCTGAGATCCCGCTTGGAGGAAGGTACGGCCCTCATGCGCGCGCTCCTCCGGCGGGGCTCGGAGGCGCGGCGGCGTGGTGGGGTCCCACCCAGATGCCGGTGACGGAGCTGACGTACCGGGCGCCGCACCGGTCGGACGGGACGACCAGCTGGGTGCCGGCCGCGTCGAGCTCCGTCCCGTCCATGCGGGTGGCGAGGAGGACCGGGGCGTCGCCGAAGTCGGCGTCGATCTCGGCCCAGGACAGCACGGTGTGGTGGCCGTCGGCGCCGCTCACGGCGAGCAGGAAGCGGGAGCGTTCCTTGCGGCGGGCGGGATCGAAGACCGGGCGCGCGTCCGCGACGACCCGGCGCAGCAGCGGGCCCTCGAAGACGTGGTGCTGGGGCCCGGCGGTGGCGCAGTCGAAGACGACCTCGGCCCGGTGCGGGGTCCAGCGCCGCCGCAGATCCGCGACCGTCAGCAGGGCGGGCAGGGCGACGTCCCCCCACACGGCGAATGCCCCCGGCCGGGCCGTGGTCGTCTGTGGCGTGGAGCTGAGCAGGCTCATCGGCGATCCCCTTCGGGTCCCTGGGCGCCGGTACGGCGACCGCGCCCAGTGATACCCGAACTCAGGGGGTGAGAACCGTCGATGCGACCCTGAACCGCTCTCTTCGCTCGTTATTGTGAGCTTGCTACGAGGGGTGCCCTCACATTTTCCGTACCCACGTCCAAGCGTCCCGGGGGCTCTACGGCAGGTCGATGTGGACGCTGGTGGACTTGACCCGTGCCGTCACGGTGACGCCCACGTCCAGCGCCAGCTCCTCGACGGCCTCCCGCGTCACGAGCGAGACCAGCCGGTGCGGCCCCGCCTGGACCTCCACCTGTGCGGCGACGTCGTCGACCCGCACCGCGGTGACGATCCCCACGAAGGAGTTGCGTACCGACGTCCGGGCGTCTTCCTCCGGTACGGCGTGGAGGCCGGCGCCCCGCTCCTCCGCGAAACGGGCCAGCCCGACGCCGTCGATGACCCGGTTGCCGGAGCCGTCCCGGTCCATGCGCAGCCGGCCTCCGTCCGCCCATCGGCGAACGGTCTCCGAACTCACTCCGAGCAGCTTCGCGGCCTGCCCAATGCTGTACGACGGCACGGCTGCACTCTAGGCCACGTCACCCGGGTCGGCGCCCACCGACCCGGCTTCGCGACAGTAAGAGCTGTCGTCACAGGCGATCGACAGTTATGCTTGTCGCATGAGCGATGTGGCAGGGGCGGGAATCCCGACCCCCGACAAGACCGACGACGACTTCTGGGCCGCCTTCTCGAACCTGCTGGAGCCGCCCTGGAACGAGCCCACCCAGGACGACGCCTTCACCATGGACGAGCGGGTCCACGAGACGGTCCGCGCCCTCGCGGAGCGGATCTCGACCCGGCTGCTGGCCTACCAGGCCGCGGGGAAGGAGCACGACCCGGTGCTCATGGCCGCGCCCGACGTGCAGCTGGCGGTCCTGCGGGCCCTGTACGAGGCCAAGCGGTCGGTCGACCGGCTCGCCGAGTCCGCCGCCACCGTGGCGGGCCGCAGCGGCGCGAACTACGCCCAGCTCGGCGCCGCCTGGGGCGGGATCAAGCGCCAGTCCGCCCGCCTCAAGTGGCCTCACGCCGTGGTCAGGAAGTCCTCCGCCGAGTCCATCCCGCTCCACTACGCGGGCGGTACCGCCGTCGTGCACCACGACCCCGACGCCGACGCCTGGTGGTACGCCGCCACCGCCGCGGACCAGGCGGAAGAGGAGTCCCAGCCGGTCCACGGCACCTACGCGGAGGCCATCGCGGGAGCGACCGAGTTCCTGCTCGCGCACGCCCTGCCCGACCGCCGGCCACCCGCCTGAACCGGACGCCCGGGCGGGAGCGCTCCTGCCCGGGCGGGGCGGCCGGGCCGCCTCAGTGGTGGAAGAGGCGCAGCCCCGTCCGGGCCAGGGTGACGCCCAGCTCCCGGCAGGCGTCCTCGACCTCGCCCGACCGGATCGAGCCGCCGGGCTCGGCGATGGTGGTGACGCCGTGCCGGTGGGCGTGGTCGACGTTGTCGCGGAAGGGCAGCGAGCCGTCCGAGACGAAGGAGACACCGGTCAGCCGGGCCAGCCACGCGGCCCGCTCGCCGGGGGTCGGCTCGCCCGGTTCGGCGGTGACGGAGGCGCGGAGGCGGTCGCGTTCGTCCGCGGTGAGGTCCCCCTCGACCAGTCGGATCCGCCAGTTGACGCGGTCCTGCCGCCGGACGCCCGGAAGGAAGTCCAGCTCCTGGACGAGCGGGTGCCGGCGCAGCCACCAGGTGTCGGTCTTGGCCCCGGCGAGGCGGGTGCAGTCGACCCGGGACTGCTGGCCCGCGCCGATGCCGAGGGTCTGGCCGCCGCGTACGTAGCAGACCGAGTTGGACTGGGTGAAGCGCAGCACGGCGAGCCCGAGGAGGACGTCGGCGCGGGCCTCGTCGGTGAGCGTGCCGACGGGCACGTCGGTCAGGACCTCCGGGCCGAGCGGGACCCGGTCGCGGTCCTGGGAGAGGCGCAGGCCGAAGACCTCGCGGGACTCCGACGCGGGCGGTTCGAAGCCCGGATCCGCCTCCATCACCAGGAAGCGGCCGTTCTTCTTCTTCGCCAGCGTCTCCAGGACGCCGGGCGCGTACCCGGGGGCGACGATCCCGTCCGAGACGACCCGGGTGAGGAGCTCCGCGAGCTCCTGGTCCACCTCGTGCGAGACGGCGACGAAGTCCCCGTACGAGGACTTCGGGTCGGCGTCCCGGGCCCGCAGGTAGGCCCCGGTGAGGGCGCCCACGGAGGCGGGGTCCACGCCGTGGGGGCGGGCCGCGGCCTCGTCCACCGGGCCCGCGACGGCGACGCCCGCCGGCGACACGTGCTTGAACGAGGCGGCGGCCGGGAGGCCCAGCGTCCGCTCCGCCTCCCGCACCAGCTGCCAGCCGTTCAGGGCGTCGAGCACGTTGATGTACGAGGGCTGCCCCTGGAGCACCCGGAGGGGCACCCGGTCCGGGTCCACGGGGACGGCGTACGCCGTCGACTGCTGGGGGTTCAGGCCGTACCGGAGCCGCATGCCGGTGTCTCCTCGGATCGATGGTGACGACGGGGGAGGACGCCCAGGCGGTCGACGTCGGGTCCGAGGGAGGGGCCGCTTCCTTGTGGTGCTCCACGTTCGCCAGTCACGACCCGCGATCATGGTACAACGCGGCTCTCTGGGGCGGGCGTTGGGGCTTCGGGGCGCGTCGGGCCGTCCGTCGGAGGGGGAGTCCGGACGGTCAGAGGCCGCCCAGGCCGTCGTCCCGGTCCCCGCCCGCGCGACGGCCCTTCTGGGACGGTGGCGCGGGGTGGCGGGACAGCAGGGCGTCGATCTTCGCGAGGGCCGCGGCCGTGGCCATGAGGACGAGGGCGGTGGCGGCGAGGCCGATGCCGACGTGCAGCCCGCTCGCGTTCAGGATCACGCCGATGCCCAGGCTCGCGGGGACCCCGAGGCCGGCCACGACGACCTGGAGCACCTCCAGTCGTTTGCGGGCCCCGAACCGGCCGGCCATAGCGGTACCCCTTCGCCGTGAAGTGTCCGTGCTCCGTGCGGGGGGTGGTTCCCGCGCCGCCGGTGCGGAACACGCGCCTCCACGCGCCGCCCGCGCCCGCCACCGGCGCGCGCCCGTCCCCGCGCGCCGTCCCCGCGCGCGCCCGTCCCCGCGCGCCCGTCCCCGCGCCCCGTCCCCGCGCGCCCCGTCCCCGCGCGCCCCGGCCCCGGCGGGCGGATCCTGGAAGGAGCGGGGGAGCAGCGCCACGGCGCCGTACGACGGCACCGGCGGCGCGGACCGGTGTGCGAGGAGGCAGACCATGACGCGGAACCTGGAGTGGAGGGTCGGCCTGGAGCTCAGCGAGGACGCGGGCCGTACCCAGGCCGAGGCCCGGCTGGACACGGGGACGGCGACCTTCACGGGGCACGGTTCGGCCCGCTGCAACCCGTCGGACACGGACGTGCCGGCGATCGGTGACGAGCTGGCCGCGAGCCGTGCCATGAAAGACCTGGCGGGCAAGCTGATGAGGGAGGCGAACCGCGAGATGGAGGCGGTCGGCGCCGGGACCGTACCGGCGCGCACGGGTCCCGGATACGGCTGGCCGGAGGCGGTCTCCTGAGGGGCGAGGCCGTGTGAGGCGGCCTGCCGAGGCGGTCTCCTGAGACGGTCTTCTGAGAGCCCGCCCGAGGGGCGGAGCCTCCTGGGGAACAGGACCTCCTGGGGAACAGGACCTCCTGGGGAACGGGACCTCCTGGGAGGCCCGCCCGTCCGAGCGGCCACGGTCCGGCCCGCGAGCCGCACTGCTCCCGCCGGGCCGTGGTCCGTGCCCCGGCCCTACGCCTCCGCCTCGGCGCCCGCCTCCGCGTCCGGCGTCTCGACCACCAGGTGGTCGACGACCTCGACCACCCCGTCCACGGACTCGCAGAGCCGCACGAGCGTCGGGCCGAGCTCCTTCCGGCCCAGGGTGCCGCTGAGGGTGACGCGGCCCTCGTCGACGTCGATGTGGACGGCGGCGGGGGAGAGGCCGAGGATGCGGACCACCACGTCCTCGCGGATCTCCTCCTGGATGGAGCGGTCGCGGCGCAGGAAGAGCTGGAGCAGGTCGCTGCGGCTGAGGACGCCGATGAGCCGTCCGTCCGCGTCCACGACCGGCAGTCGCTTGACCCGGTGCCGCTCCATGAGCCGGGCCGCCTCGACGGCCGTCCAGGAGGGGCGGGCGGTGTGCACGGGGCTGGACATCATCGCCTCCGCGCTGCTGGGGCCGCCCTTGGCGGTGTGCCGGCGCAGCAGGTCCGCCTCCGAGACCACGCCCACGGGCCGGTTCTCGTCGTCGACGACGGGGACCGCCGTGATGCCGTACTCGTCGAGGAGCCGCGCGATCTCCTTGAACGGTGTCCCGCGCTGGACCGCGACCGCCGTCGGGGTCATCAGGTCCGCGACACTGCGGTTCCTCATCGTCCGTTCCGTCCCTTCTGCGGGTGATGGTTCCATGATCCCGCATCCGTCCCGGACAGGGTGCGGGCGGGGTGGGGGGAGGCGGGGGAACAGGGGTGCGGGAGACGTCTTGTGGGTGGCGCGGGTCCGTGGTTACCTGCGGGTTACCTCCGGTAAGTCGCTGTCCCCACACGGAAGAAGGCTTCCTCATGCCCTCGGCTCGTACGACCCGGACCCGCCGTCTCGCGGTCGCCCTCGCCGCCTCCCTCACGGCCTCCCTCACCCTCCTCGCCCCCGCTGTCGCCGCCCCGCCTCCCGCCCCCTCGGACGCCGCCCTCCCGGGCGCCGCGGACACGCCCCTGCGCGAGGTCATGTTCGTCGGCAACAACTGGGACGGCACCGCCGATGTCATCGCCTCCCGGGGCGACTTCCACCGCGTCGGCCGCGTCGACGTCGTCCCCGACAAGGAGGAGCGCCTGAGGGAGATCTACCTCAACCCCGTCAAGCTCGCCTTCTTCCTCGGCGTCCGCAGCGGCCCGGGCGAGGGCCACGACCAGTTCGTCGACGACATGTACGCCACCCCCGACGGCGGCTCCATGGTCGTCTCCCGCCCCAGCTTCGCGGACGTGGTCTCCATCGACCTCCGCACCGGCCGGATCAACTGGCGCTTCCCCGTGGCCGGTTACCGCGCCGACCACATGGCGGTCTCCCCCGACGGCACCCGCGTCGCCGTCTCCGCCTCCACCGCCAACACCGTCCACGTCCTCGACATCGCCACCGGCCGTCAGCTCGGCAGCTTCAAGACCGGCGACAAGCCCCACGAGAACGTCTTCACCTCCGACGGTCGGCTCTGGAACATGTCGATCGGCGAGGTCACCACCGCCCTCGACGCGCCCTGGCTCGACTGGACCAAGGGCGACCGGAAGATCACCGTCGTGGACGCGGCGACCTTCGAGACGGTCCGCGTGATCGACATGCGCTCCCGCCTCGACGCCTTCGGCCGCGACGACCTCTCCGACGCCGTCCGCCCCCTCGTCTTCACCCCGGACGAGAAGAAGCTCTACTTCCAGGTCTCCTTCCTCAACGGCTTCCTGGAGTACGACGTGGAGAGCGACCGCATCACCCGCCTCAAGGCCCTGCCGGGCAACCCCGACACCGACCCCGACCGCACCACCTGGGTCAACGACTCGCGCCACCACGGCCTTTCGATCAGCCCGGACGGCAGCAAGCTCTGCGTCGCCGGCACCATGGACGACTACGCCACCGTCGTCGACCGGGCCACCCTGCGGCAGGGGCCGCTGGTCCCCACCAGCAAGCCCTACTGGGCGACCGTGAGCGGCGACGGCAAGGCCTGCGTCGTCTCCGAGAGCGGCGCCGACCGGGTCAGCGCCATCGACTTCGCCACCGGGGAGCGCGTCGCGAGCGTGCCGGTCGGCGACCACCCCCAGCGCGTCCGCCTCGCCCGCGTACCCGCCGACTGGACGGGTCCGGCGACGAACTGACGGGCCATCGGCCGAAACGGGGAAGGAGGGGCCGGCCGGATC
>NZ_JBHTST010000159.1:0-18622 GCF_042794995.1 Streptomyces sp. NPDC056503 | reverse complement strand
GCGCCGACCGGAAGAAAGGGAAAAAAGTGACTTCCCACCCGCCGCCGTCCGGCCCTCCGTCGGTCCCGCCTTCCGGCCCGCCCACGGGGCCGCCCTCGGGGCCGCTCTCCGGCGCGGCCACCCGTCCCGGCGTCGCCGGTCCCCCCACCCCGCCCGCGCCGCCGGACGACGGGTCCGGCGGAGGTGGCGGAGGTGGCGGGGACGCCGGTGGGGGTGCCGGTGGGGGTGCCGGTGGCGGGAAGGGCGGGGGCGAGACGCCGTGGTGGCGGTCCGTTCCCAAGGTCGCCTCGCTCACCGCGCTCGTCGTCGCCGCCGCCGCGCTCACCGTGCTGCTCGTCGGCCGGTCGGACGACAAGGGCGACACCGCCGGCTCCGGCGGCAGCGGGGAGGTCTTCCTCCAGAACACCTCCGCCACCGGCCCCGACCCCTTCACCGCCTCCACCGCCCGTACGGACAGCTCCTCCGGGGCGGCCTCGCTGGCCCCGCGTACCGGGACGGCGGAGAGCGCCACCCCGCGGGTCTCGGGCTCCACGCCCGGCCTGTACGGCGGTACGCAGGAGGTGGCGAGCTGCAACGTGGAGCAGCAGGTGCGCTACCTGACCGCCGAGCCCGACAAGAACGCCGCGTTCGCCTCGGTCCTCGGCCTCGAACCGAACCAGGTCCCGGGGTACCTGCGCTCCCTGACACCGCTCCAGCTCCGGGTGGACACCCGGGTGACCAACCACGGGTACAAGGACGGCGCCGCCACCACGTACCAGGCGGTCCTCCAGTCGGGGACCGCGGTCCTCGTCGACGGGCGGGGCGTGCCCCGGGTGCGCTGCGCCTGCGGCAATCCGCTGACCGAGCCGGTGGCCCAGCAGCAGCCGCGGACGACGGGCACCCCGTGGCAGGGCTACAGCGCGTCCCAGGTCGTGGTCGTGGCGCCGTCGGTGACGGTGGTGAACGTGTTCGTCGTGTACGACCCCGAGCAGGACTCCTGGTTCGCGCGGAAGCACGGCGACACCGGGCGGAACGACAAGCCGACCCCGCCGCCGCCCAGGCCGACGCCGACGACCACCTCCCCGTCTCCGTCGACGTCGCCCACGACGCCGTGCGTGACGGTGACCGGTGACGAGACGCCGACGCCGCAGGACGGCGTGACGCCGTCGCCGTGCCCGTCGACGCTCTCGCCGACGCAGACGACCCCCACGCCGTCCCCGTCGACGGACACCACGACGCCGTCGTCCGAGACGCCGTCGGACTCCCCCTCGGACTCGCCGCCGGACAGTCCCGACACGACGACCGACGGTGGCCCGACGGACGACACGGCCACCACGACCGGCGACACCACGACGGACGGCACGACGGGCGGCACGACGGACACGGGCACGGACACGACCACCGGCGCGAACGCGGACGGGGCCGACGGGCGTTCGGTCTCGGCCGGTTCCTCTTCCGGCCGGTCGCCGCTGAGCCCGTCCGGCTCCGGCACCTCCTCCCCGCCGGCTCCCGGCCCCGGCCCTCAGGCGGTGCTCTGAGGCCTGGGTGGGGCGGCGGGCCGTGGGGAGCGCGGTGTGGCGCGCGGCGCGGCCCGCAGCCTGGCGCGCACGGTGCGCAGCCAGGCGCCCACGGGCAGCGGGCGCGCGGGGCTCTCCTCGGCCCGCCGCTGCCACTGTCGCTCGTCGCGGTCGGTGAAGTGCGTGGTCATCGCCGGTTTCCTCTCGGTGCGGGGTACGGGGCCCAGGGCCTTCCAAGCCACTGACGGGAGTCTGTAGCCTTATTGGCCTGGACAGCAGAGCCAATGAGGAGTGATTGGCATGGCAGAGGGCCGTGTGGTCCACACCGCGGACCGGACCTTGTCGGGCCGCCAGCTGGCCTCCCTGCTCACCCCGCCGCCGGAGGGCCGGTTCGGCTACCGCGAGCTGGCGCGGGCGGTGCGGGAGGCGCTCCTCGACGGGCGGGTGGCGCTGCGGCTGCGGCTGCCCGCCGAGCGGGAGCTGGCGCAGGTCCTGGAGGTGAGCAGGACGACGGTGACGGGGGCGTACGACCTGCTGCGGGAGAGCGGGTACGCGCACAGCCGGCGGGGCTCGGGGACGTGGACGGCGCTGCCGGACGGGCAGACGCCGACCTCGCTGGGTTCCTTCCCCGACGGGGCCGGCGAGGTGATCGACCTGGCGCTGGCGTCGCCGCACGGGCCGCGGGCCGAGCTCGCGGAGGCGCTGGCGGAGGCCGCCGCGGAGCTGCCGCGGTACGCCGCCGCGCCCGGCTATCACCCGTACGGCCTGCCGGAGCTGCGGGCGGCGGTGGCGGAGCGGTACACCGCGCGGGGGCTGCCGACGCGGCCCGAGCAGATCCTGGTGACGACGGGGGCGCAGCAGGCGCTGTCGCTGGTGCTCGCGCAGTTCGGGCGGCCGGGCGACCGGGTCCTCGCGGAGAACCCCTCGTACACCAACGCCCTCGACGCGATGCGGGGCCGGGGGATGCGGGTGACGCCGGTGCCGGTGACGGACAACGGCTGGGACACCGGGCTCGTGGACGCGGCGCTGCGGCAGACGGCGCCGCGGCTGGCGTATCTGATCCCGGACTTCCACAACCCGACGGGGCGGCTGATGCCGCGCGAGCAGGGCCGGGAGCTGGCGCGGGCGGCGCGGGCCACGGGGACGTGGCTGGTGGTGGACGAGACGCTGACGGACATGGCGCTGGACGTGCCGGCACCGGCGCCGTTCGCGGCGGCGGCCGGGGCCGGCGGCGGGGAGCAGATCGTGTCGGTGGGCTCGCTGAGCAAGAGCTGCTGGGGCGGGATGCGGGTGGGCTGGGTGCGGGCGTCGGCGCGGGTGGTGACGGAGCTGACGCGGACGCGGGTGACGGCCGACCTGTCGGGTTCGGTGCTCGACCAGCTGGTGGCGGTGGCGCTGATGCGGAGACTGGATCCGATCGTGCACGCGCGGGTGGAGGAGCTGCGGGCGCGACGGGAGGCGCTCGGCGCGGCGCTGGCGCGGCATCTGCCGGAGTGGCGGTGGACGGTGCCGCCGGGCGGGATGTGCCTCTGGATCGACCTGGGCCGGCCGGTGGCGACCCAGCTGGCGGCGCGGGCGCTGCGGCACGGGGTGCGGGTCGAGGGCGGGGCCCGGTTCGGGGTGGATCCCGGGACGCACGAGCACCGGCTGCGGATCCCCTACACGCTGCCGGAGGACGTGTACGAGACGGCGGCGGAGCGGCTGGCGGCGGCCCTGGAGGGGGCGCCGGGGCGGTTCGTGGATCCGGCACTGCCGGAGTGGGTGGCCTGAGCGGCGGATCCAAGGTCTTGGATCCAACGTCTCGGATCCAAGGCTTCGGATCCAAGGTCTCGGATCCAAGGTCTCGGATCCAAGGTCTCGGACCCGATATCCGGATGCCGGGCCGACGGACATGCCTGTACGGTCCAACGAGTGGAACCGTTGACTGAGAAAGAGATCCGTTCGTCGTTCGTGAACGCGACGAAGGGCGACGCCACGCGGCTGAAGCTGCCGCTGGACTTCGCCGAGACGCCCTGGGACGACCTGGACTTCCTGGGCTGGGTGGACCCGGGGGCGCCGCTCCGGGCGCACCTGGTGGTACGCCGTGAGGACGGGCCGCTCGGGGTGTCCCTGCGGGTGCCGGCGACGGGCCGGACGAGCGCGGTGAAGACGAGCATGTGCCAGATCTGCATGACCGGGCACGCCTCGTCGGGTGTGACGCTGCTGGCCGCCCCGCTGGCGGGGACCCGGGGCCGGGAGGGGAACACGGTCGGCATCTACGTCTGCGCCGACCTGGCCTGCTCCCTCTACGTGCGCGGCAGGCGCGTGCCGAAGCTGCGGGGACTGCGGCAGGACGAGACCCTCTCCGTGGAGGAGCGGGTGGCGCGCGCCATGGCGAACCTGGACGCGTTCCTCGCGCGCGTGACGGCCGGTTAGGCGCGGGGGGGGCGGCCCCTTCGGGCCGCCCCTGCCGGACGCTCACACGGTTCAGCGGAAGGCCTGCTCGCCGGTGAGCGCCTTGCCGATGACGAGGGAGTGGACCTCGCTGGTGCCCTCGTAGGTGAGGACGGACTCCAGGTTGTTGGCGTGGCGCAGCACCGGGTATTCGAGGGTGATGCCGTTGGCGCCGAGGATGGTCCGGCACTCGCGGGCGATGGCGATGGCCTCGCGCACGTTGTTGAGCTTACCCACGCTGATCTGCTCGGGGGTCAGCTCTCCGGCGTCCTTGAGGCGGCCGAGGTGGAGCGCGAGCAGCATGCCCTTGCCGAGCTCGACGGACATGTCCGCGAGCTTCTGCTGGGTGAGCTGGTAGGAGGCGAGGGGGCGGGCGAAGACGGTCCGGTCCTTCGCGTAGGAGATCGCGGTCTCCAGGCAGTCGCGGGCGGCGCCGAGGGCACCGAAGACGATGCCGAAGCGGGCCTCGTTGAGACAGCCGAGCGGGCCGGAGAGGCCGCGGGCCTCGGGGAGCATCGCGTCGGCGGGGAGCCGGACGTCCTCCAGGACGAGTTCGGCGGTGACGCTGGCCCGCAGGGAGAGCTTCATCTTGATCTCGGGGGCGCTGAAGCCGGGAGTGCCGGCCGGGACGAGGAAGCCCCGGACGCCTTCCTCGGTGCGGGCCCAGACCACGGCGACGTCCGCGACGGAGCCGTTGGTGATCCACATCTTGGTGCCGTTGAGGATCCAGTCGGAACCGTCCCGCTTGGCGTTGGTCCGCATGGCCCCCGGGTCGGAACCGGCGTCGGGCTCGGTCAGACCGAAGCAGCCGATGTACTCGCCCGCCGCCATCTTCGGCAGCCACCGCTGCTTCTGCTCCTCGGAGCCGAACTTCCAGATCGCGTACATCGCGAGCGAGCCCTGTACGGAGACGAGCGAGCGCAGCCCGGAGTCGACCGCCTCCAGCTCCATACAGGCCAGGCCGTACGCGACGGAGTTGGTCCCGGCGCAGCCGTAACCGTCCAGGTGCATGCCCAGCACGCCCAACCCGCCGAGGGTGCGGGCCAGTTCACGCGCCGGGATCTCGCCCTTCTCGAACCAGCCGGCGATGTGCGGGCGCAGTTCGCGGTCGGCGGCGGCGCGGACGGTGGCGCGGATCTCGCGCTCCTCGTCGCTGAGCAGGCCGTCGACGGCGAGGAGGGCGAGGGGGTGGGTGGCGGTGGACGGCGAGGACTTCACTGGCGGCCTCCTGGCGGCTGTGACGAGGGTCGTGCTCGGCGTGGCGTGCCGAAGCGTAGCGGCAGATTGGATTTTGGATCCAGTATTGAAAATCCGATCTCCCACCCCTACGGTCCAGATTGGATCCAATCTCCAATGCGCTGAATCCGACAGTTGGATCCAGCACAGGGGATCCGATGTACGGGATCCGACGCAGGGGATCCGATGTACGGGATCCCATGTACGGGATCCCCTGTCGCCTTCGAGGGAGCGCGGAATGCACACGGACCGTCCCGCCGGAACCGAGCCCGCACGCGAACCCGGTCCCGGTCCCGAGCCCGGGTTCTCCCCCGGCGCCCTCTCCGGCATCGTCGTCGCCGACTTCGGGCGGGTGCTCGCGGGGCCGTACATGACGATGCTCCTGGCCGACCTCGGCGCCGACGTGATCAAGATCGAGCGGCCGGGGAGCGGGGACGACACCCGCGCCTGGGGGCCGCCGTTCGCGGACGGTCAGGCCACCTACTTCCTGGGGGTCAACCGGAACAAGCGGTCCGTCGCCCTCGACCTCGCCGACCCGGAGGACCGGGCGGCGGCGCGGGCGATCGTCGACCGGGCGGACGTGCTGGTGGAGAACTTCCGGCCGGGGACGATGGAGAAGCTGGGGCTCGGCTTCGACGAGGTGCGCCGGACCAACCCGGGTCTCATGTACTGCTCGGTGACCGGCTTCGGGACCGACGGGGGCGCCGCGCTTCCCGGTTACGACCTGCTGGTGCAGGCCATGGGCGGGCTGATGAGCGTCACCGGCGAGCCGGGCGGGCAGGGGACCAAGGCGGGGGTCGCGCTCGTCGACGTCATCACCGGACTGCACGCCGGCTTCGGGATCCTGGCGGCGCTGCGGCACCGGGAGCGGACCGGCGAGGGGCAGCGCGTGGAGGTGTCGCTGCTCGGTTCGCTGCTCTCCGCCCTCACCAACCAGGCCGCCGCGCACCTCGGCGCCGGTGTCGTGCCGCGCGCGATGGGCAACCGGCACCCGAGCATCACCCCGTACGAGGTGTTCGAGGCGCGGGACCGGCCGCTGGTCCTGGCGGTCGGCAACGACCGGCAGTTCCGGGCCCTGTGCGAGCGGATCGGCCGGCCGGAACTGGCCGCGGACGGACGGTTCGCCACCAACACCGCCCGCGTCGCGCACCGCGAGGAGCTGACGGCGCAGCTCGAAGGCGCCCTCGCCGCGCGCACGGCCGACGCCTGGTTCGAGGAGCTGACCGCCGCCGGCGTGCCGTGCGGCCCGATCAACGACCTCGCCGGTGCCTTCGCCCTCGCGGACCGGCTGGGGCTCGGCTCCCGCGTCCCCGGCGACGCCGCGGGTCCCGGGCAGGTCGCGCACCCGGTCCGGTTCGGCGCCACCCCGCCCTCGTACCGCTCCGCTCCCCCGCGGCTCGGCGAACACACCGACGAGATCCTGGCCGGAATCAGGCCTGTGGACAACTCGAACGCGGGTCTGTGATCCGTAGGAAGATGACGGTCACCGGCGGCGAGGAGAGCCGCCGGCGCACGAGCAACGGCAGCGGAAGGTCGGACCGATGAGCGGAGCGGTGGAGAGGCGACGGCCCCGGACGGCGCAGCAGTTCGTCCTGGAGGAGCTGCGGAGCGCCATCACCAGCGGTGAGCTCCGCCCGGGCGCGCCCATACGGCAGGACGCCCTGGCCGCCCGCCTGGAGGTCAGCCGCGTCCCGCTCCGGGAGGCGCTCAAGACGCTGGAGGCCGAGGGGCTGGTCGTCCACCACGTCCACCGCGGCTACTTCGTCGCCGAGCTGTCCCTCGGCGACCTGGAGGAGATCTACCGGATCCGCGCCCTCCTGGAGACGGAGGCGGTGAGCCGGACGGTGGCCCTCCGTCCGGACGGACTCGTCGAGTCCCTCGAAGCCGTCCAGTGCGAGGTCGAGCGCGCCGCGGGGGCCGGGGACGTGACGGCCATGGCCGAGGCCAACCGCCGCTTCCACTTCACCCTCATCGACGCCTGCGGCATGCCGCGCCTGGTCCGCATGATCACCACTCTCTGGGACTCCACGGACGCCTACCGTTCCCTCTACTACACCGACCCCGAGCACCGCGTCACGGCCGTCCGGGAACACCGCGGCGTCCTCACCTGCCTCCGCGAGCACGACGGGCAGCACGTCGTCGACTGGCTCGACGACCACCGCGCCCACGCGGTGGCGGCCCTCCGCACGGTGCTGGCCCCGGAAGAGGACTGAGGACCGTCCGCGGCGGGGCCGAAAATCCCGTGCCGCGGCCCGTACCGCCCCCTACTGTCGGGGCATGCGCTCCGTCTTCGCCTCTCCCGTCGCCGAGTCGGCCGCGGTCACCGCACGACTCGACGGGCCGGTGCCCGGCGAAGAGGGGTCCTGGACGGACGGGAAGCTCTCCGTCGACCTGGAGGACGAGCGGAACGGCCTCCTGCCGCAGGCCCTGGAGGCAGGCGGCGGCGTCGGGCCGGCGCATCGAGTGAGGGGACGGGGATGGGATCTCATCGGCTGGTGAACGTCGTCGACGTCGAGGCGACGTGCTGGGAGGGAGCGGTGCCGGTCGGCGCGGTGAGCGAGATCATCGAGATCGGGCTGACCGTGGTGGACCTGGCCGCCGGCGAGCGGGTCGGCCGCCACCGGATCCTGGTCCGCCCGGCCCGCTCCCGCGTGAGCGCCTTCTGCACCGAGCTGACCGGCCTCACCCAGGCGGAGGTGGACAGCGGCGTCGACTTCGCGACCGCCTGCCGCCTCCTCGGCAGGGACCACGCCGCCGGTACGCGCCCGTGGGCGAGCTGGGGCGACTACGACCGCAAGCAGTTCGTCCGCCAGTGCGAGACGACGCGGACCCCCTACCCCTTCGGCCGCCACCACACGAACGCGAAGGCCGTCTTCACCGAGGCCCACGCGCTGCGCCGCCGTCCCGGCATGGCCCAGGCCCTCGCCCACGCGGGCCTTCCCCTGGAGGGCCGCCACCACCGCGGCGAGGACGACGCCTGGAACATCGCCGCCCTGGTCCTGGACCTCGCGGGCCGGGACGCCTGGCCGCCCGTCGCCGACGGCCCGGAAAGCCCCTGACCCTCGCCGGAGAACGGAGCCGCATCGATGGCAGAACCCTCGGACGCGTTTCAGTCGATCACGTTCCCGGCCTGGCGTGACCGCCTTCCCGGGCAGGAGGGCCACTCCGGGCGGTACTACGTCACCCTGGCGGAACTCCTCGTGCGCCTCGGGAGCTTCGGGCTCGATCTCAGGTGGAAGGTGTGGATCGACGACGCTCGACAGGTCACCCGCTTCGCCGAGATCGAGAACGCCGCCTCCGGTGCCGGGATCGGCACCCTGGAGCTCCTGGCCATGGTCGCGCCGGGCTTCCAGTTCGTCGACGCGGACTTCGCGGGGTACGCGGGCGACGAGCTGAAGGTGGTGCTGCGGGAGTTCGACAGTACGAGTTGGGACCTCTGCACCGCGGACGCCTCGCTCCTCCGGGAGATGCGCCGGCTCTTCCCCGACTGGACGCCGACTCCCGAGGACGTCCTCCAGGAGATCTCCTGGCCGATCCTCCGGCGGGACGTCGTCCCGCCGGCGCCGGCCTCCGACGGCTGATGCTCGTCGAGGGGAACCCTCACGCGAGGCGGAGGCGGGCGTCGAACGCCTCCGGCCGCCGCAGGATGCGGCTGGTGGCCTCGAAGGTGGGGGAGGGCGGCTGGGCGTGGGAGTGAGGGCGGGTGGGACGGGCCCGCCGTTCTCGTCTTCGCCCTCCCCTCCCCACACGTCCACGGCGGAGACGATCTGCCGGGTCCCTCGTCACGGACGGTCCGGGCCACTCAGTAGCCGAGCGCGCGCAGCTCCGCGACGGCCTTCGCGACCGCGCCCCGGACGTTCGCGCGTCGCGGGGGTCTTCTCATGACCGGGCGAGGGCACCGGTGTTCGCGCACGGGTGGCCCTTCGCACGTCCCGTCCGACACGCGGTGACCGCCGGATCGGCCGAAACGACGTCACTCTTTCGGGTCGCCGGGCCGAGGACCGCCCAGACCGTCTTGCCGCCGGGCGGGTACGGAACCACCCCCCAGCGGTCGGTGAGCGCGGCGACCAGGGGCAAGCCCCTGCCCCCGTCGGCCTCGGCCGTCCGCGCCACGGCGGGCAGACGGTCGCCACGCGCGTCGGTGACCTCGACGCGGAGGGTGCCGGCCGCCGCGTCGAGCTCCAGCCCGAGCCGGAAGTCGCGGCCCGGGACGCCTCCGTGGAGCACCGCGTTCGCGGCGAGTTCGGCCACGACCTGTTCGGCACGCTCCGTGATTCCCGGCGGGGCTCCCCAGAAGTGCAGTTCCGTCAGCGTGAGCAGCCGGGCCAGGCGGGCGCCGCGCCGGGTCGACGAGATCAGTTGGCTGAACACACGTACGGAAGGCAGCAGTTGAGGTGTCGTCTGATCCATGGGGCCACAGTGGCGGTCGCGCGGCGCGCACCGCGAGAGCCGCGCCCCGTACGCGTCGTCAGCGTACGGGCACCCAGGGTGGACAGTACGAGCCCGGCGCCGTCACGCTGAGTAGGCCGACCGCGGGAGCTGCCGCGGGTGTACGTGGAGGTGGCGGCGTATGAGCATCGTCGAGGTCGAGGGCGACGACCCCGAGCGGAACGACGACGGGGAGCGGGAGCCCGACCCGTCGGACAGTCTGCGGACGTTCGGCGCCGTCGTCCAGGCCCTGCGCGAACACGCCGGGCTCAGCCGGGCCGAGTTCGCGCAGCTGGTCCAGTACTCCAAACACACCGTGGAGTCGGTGGAGTTGGGGCGTCGGATGCCTGACGAGGCGTTCGTCGACCGGGGCGACTCGGCCCTCGGGAACACGGGGGCGCTGCGGAGGTCCGCCCCCTTCCTGTCCCGGGCCGAGGCGGGCCTGGCGGTGTGGTTCCGGCGGTGGGCCCGCCTGGAGAAGGTCGCCGTCAATCTGTGCACGTACGAGTGCCGGCTGGTTCCGGGGTTGTTGCAGTCGGAGGCGTACGCGAGAGCCGTGTTCGAGGGCACGATCCCGCTGCTGACCGACCGGAAGCTGGAGACCCAGCTCATGGCCCGGCAGAAGCGCCAGAAGATGCTGACGGAGCGTCCGACGGTCCCGTTCGGCTTCATCGTGGAGGAGCACGTCTTCCGGCGGCGGTTCGGCAGCGCGGAGGAGATGCGGGAGCTCCTCGACCACGTCCTGGAGGCCAGTGCCCCCCGCAACGTAACCCTGCAAGTCGTACCACTGGAGGCGGGGTTGCACGCTTGCCTGGACGGGGCGGTGCAGCTCCTCGAAACCCCGGACGGACGGCGACTCGGCTACTCGGAAGGGCAGCAGAACGGACGGCTGATCAACGACCCCAAAGAGGTGAGACTCCTCCACCAGCGCTATGACACACTGCGCTCGCAGGCCCTCAACCCCAAGGAATCTCGGGGCCTGCTGGAGCGACTGCGAGGAGAGCTATGACCGCCACGAAGGAACTCGCCTGGTTCAAGTCCAGCTACAGCGGCAGCCAGGGCGACAGCTGCGTAGAGGTCGCCACGGACGGACAGGCCGTCCACGTCCGGGACTCGAAGGATCCGAGCCGCCCCGCCCTCGCCGTCGGCCGCGAGGGCTGGGGACTGTTCGTGTCCTTCGCCTCGGAGTAGGAGCGAGGGCCGTCCGAGGGGTCGGGGTGCTACTCCGTCCCCTCGGAACCGGTGCCGAGGTACGCCTCCCGTACCGCCGGGTCCGCGTGGACCTCGTCCGGCGTGCCCTCGGCGAGGACCCGGCCCAGGTCGAGCACGACGACGCGTGAGCACAGCTCCATCACGAAGGCCACGTTGTGCTCGACGAGCAGCACCGCGCAGTTCTCCTCCTCGGCCGCGTGGCGGATGACGTCGGCGAGCCGGTGGCGTTCCTCGGCGGTGGTCCCGGAGGCGGGCTCGTCCAGGAGCAGGACGCGGGGAGGGTCGGCCAGCGCGCGGGCCAGTTCGACCATGCGGGCCTGCCCGACCGGGAGGCCGCCGGCGTACGAGTCGGCGAGCCCGTCGAGTCCGCAGTCGTGGAGGACGGCGGCGGCCCGTGCCCGGTGGCGTGCGGTGGGGCGTACTCCGCCCCGCCAGTCCCGCGCGACGACGAGGTTGTCCGCGACGGTCAGCTGGCCGAAGAGCTGCTGGCGCTGGAAGGTGCGGCGGATGCCGTGCCGGGCGCGCCAGACCGGGGAGCGGCGGGTGATGTCCGTGCCGTCGTACGCGACCGTTCCCGCGTCCGGTCGCCGCATGCCCGAGAGCACGTCGAAGAGCGTCGTCTTGCCCGCGCCGTTCGGTCCGATGAGGCCGCAGATCTCGCCGGGGCGCACGGAGACGGTGACGTCGCGCAGGGCGTG
This sequence comes from Streptomyces sp. NPDC056503, assembly GCF_042794995.1. NCBI lineage: Bacteria > Bacillati > Actinomycetota > Actinomycetes > Kitasatosporales > Streptomycetaceae > Streptomyces > Streptomyces sp. NPDC056503. Next base: position 7,119 of record NZ_JBHTST010000159.1, on the reverse strand, counting down.
GACGCCGCCGAAGCGGACGCCGACGCCGTCCGCGTGGAGCAGAGGGTGGGCCGGAGGGTGGTTCATCGGCGGGCTCCCGTCCCCAGGTAGGCCTCGGCCAGCCGGTCCCGGTCCACCTCGGACCTCGGTCCCTTCCAGGCGATCTCGCCCTGGGCGAGGTACGCGACGGTGTCGGCGATGCCGAGCGCCTCGGCGGCCTTCTCCTCGACGAGGAGCAGGGCCGTGCCGTGGTCCCGGAGTTCGGTCAGGAGACCGAAGACCTCGTCCACGACCCGGGGGGCCAGGCCGAGGGACGGTTCGTCGGCGACGAGGACGGCCGGCGGGCGCTGGAGGAGCGGGGCGAGGGCGAGGAGCTGTTGCTCGCCGCCCGAGAGGGAGCCGGCGAGGACGGTGCGGCGGGCGGCGAGCGCGGGAAAGCGGGCGTACACGGCGTCGCGGTCCTCGGCTTCCGTCAGGTGCAGGGCCAGGTTCTCCTCGATCGAGAGGCCCGCGAAGATCCCGCGTCCTTCGGGGGCCAGTCGCACCCCTCGGCGCGCCCGGGTGACCGGTGTGTCGCGGGTGGCGCCCTCGCCCCGTACCCGTACGAGTCCGTCGGCCGGGCGAAGCAGTCCCGCCGCGACCCGGCAGAGGGTGGACTTGCCGGCTCCGTTGGGTCCGAGCAGGACGACCGTCTCGCCGCCCCGGACGACGAGGTCCACGCCGTGGAGGACGGGTGCGCCGCCGTATCCGGCGCGTACGCCGGTGAGTTCGAGCGCGGCCGGGCCGCCGCCGTCCGGGGCGTGGTCCTCCCCCGGGGCCGTCGGGAGCGACGGGGCCGGATGGCGGGGTGGAGGTACGGCCTCCGGCACCGCCCCCGGCACTGGCTCCCCTGGCTTCCCCGGCCCCCTCAGCTCCCCCGGCTCCCCCGGGTCCGGCCGTGACGCCGCTCGTCGGGCCGCTCGCCTGGACGGCAGGGCGGCGCAGTAGCCGTCGGGGTCGTTGGCCAGTGCCAGGCCCGCCAGGCCGAAGAGGATCACCGGGAGGTGGGCGGACTCCGTGACGTACTCGGTCATCAGGTGCGGGACGACGGCGAAGACGAGCCCGGCGACCACCGCGAACTGCGGTCGGCGCACTCCCGCCGCGACCACGACGGCGAGCCAGACCAGGCCCGTCATCGCCGTGAAGTCCGTGGCCGTGATGCGGGTGTTGTACGAGGCGTAGAGCACGCCTCCGAAGCCGGCGAGGCCCGCCGACACGGTGAAGAGCAGGAGTTTCGTGCGGACGACCGAGACTCCCGAGGCCGCGGCGGCCTCGGGGGCCGAGCGGACGGCGAGCATGGCCCGGCCCCAGCGGGAGCCGCGCAGCCAGGTCAGCGCCGCGACGGCGACGGCGCTGAGCAGGACCAGCGCGAGGCCCAGTGCGCGGTCGTCGCCCAGGTCGACGGGGCCGACGACCGGGCGGGGTATCTCCCAGCCGGTGTCGCCGTTGCGCAGCCAGCCGAGCTGGAAGAGCACCTGGTCGGCGAGGAAGGCGAGGGCGAGGGTGGCCAGGGCGAGGGCTCGGCCGCCGAGGCGGAGGGCGGGGAGGGCGACGACCGCGCCGAGGAGGGCCGCGGCCGCCGTGCCGACGGCCGCGGCGGCGGCGAAGGGCCAGCCGTGGCTCATCAGGAGTCCCGCGACCAGGGCCGCGCCGGTCACGAAGGTGGCCTGGGCCAGGGACACCATCGCGCCGAGGCCGGTGACCACGGTGAACGACATGAACACGAGGCCGATGGCGAGCCCTTGGGCGAGGATGCCGCTCCAGAAGGGGGTGGTGACGGTGTAGAAGGCCGCGCCGAGCAGGGCGCCGGCCGTCAGCCAGGCGCCCCAGCGGCGGCCCCGGCCCTTTCCCGCGAGGTAGTCGACGGGGGGCGGGTCCGCGGCGGCCGTGCCCGCCGCGCGCCGCCGCCTGGTCAGGACGACGAGGCCGGCGAAGAGGATGAGGAAGGGCACGGCGGTGCGGAAGCCGGTGATGTCGTCGGTGAAGGAGGCGTATCCGGCGACGAGGTTCTGGAGTACGCCGAGGCCGAGGCCGCCCGCGAAGGCGAGGGGGACGGAGACGAAGCGGCCGAGGACGGCGGCGGTGGCGGAGACGAAGAGGAACAGGGTGTAGTCGTGCGCGGAGAGGCCGAGGAGGGGGGTGGCGAGGACTCCGGCGAGGCCCGCGAGGGCGGACGACAGCATCCACGCGATCGAGGAGAGCCGGTCGGCGTCGATGCCCCGGAGTTCGGTCAGCGTGCGGTCGTCGACGGCCGCGCGCAGCCGCAGGCCGAGCCGGGTGTGCCGCATCAGGGTCCACAGGGCGACGGCCGCGAGGGCCGTGGCGAGCCAGGTGATCAGCTGGTCGGAGTCGATGCCCACGCCGTCGAGCGGTTGCCAGGACACGGCGGGGCTCGGCCCGACTCCCGGCAGCCCGAACTGGTTCTCGGCGGGGAGGACGGGGGCGCCCGCCCGCTCCAGGAGTTCGACCGCCCACCGTCCGGCGGCGGGCAGCGCGACCAGCAGGCCGATCGTGGCGACGATCTGCGCCGTCTCGCCGACCTTGGCGAGCTTGCGGAACATCAGCCGGTCGAGGGCCCGGCCGAGGCCGGGCGCCACCACGAACACGAGGAGGAGCGCGGTGGGGACGGCCGGCCAGCCGAAGCCGGAGTGGAGCTCGTAGAAGGCGAGGGCGGAGAGGTAGGCGGTGGCGCCGTGTGCGAAGTTGAAGAGCCCGGAGGCGGAGGAGGAGAGGACGAGACCGGTCGCGAGGAGCGCGTAGAGCGCGCCCGAGACGAGTCCGCTCAGGACGAAGCCCAGCAGGTCACCCACGTGCCGGTCCCCCTCAGCCGAAGGGGATGGGCGGGTAGCACTTGAAGGGGACCGCGACCTCGTACCGTCCGTCCTTCAGCCGGACGAGGGCCCCGCAGCCGAAGCTCTCCTTCTTGCCCTTGGGTTCGGCGCGGTCCCCGACGAGGGTGCCGGTGTCGGAGAAGCCGTCGGCGGCCTTCTGGAAGGAGTCGACGGTGAGGTCCTTGCCTGCCTTGGCGGCGACGGCGAGGAAGAGGTCGGCGCTCATGTACCCGGTCATCATGTGCATGTTCAGCGGAACCTCCTTGCCTCCGGAGGCCTTCCTGATGTCGTCCTTGAACTGCCGCATCGCGGGGCTGTCCGACTCGAAGGGCTGGAACTGGAGGAGGACGTGGACCCCGTCGAGGGCCTGCTTCGTCGCGTCCTTGGCGAGCAGTCCGGGGTCGTAGTCGGTCGGGTCGGAGAGGATCCCCTTGTAGCCGGACCGCTTGAGCGCGGTGAAGAGGCCGATGTTGTACGGCGTCTGCATCACGGAGATCACGGCGTCGGGCGCGCCGCCGCCGGGGCCCGAGCGGAGGATCTCCTTGGTGTACGCCGACCAGTCGCTGGGCATGGAGGTGGCCGGTACCACGGCCTTGGCGTACGGGACCTGGAAGCCCGCCGCCTTGAAGCCCTGGGTGAAGGTGCGGATGCCGAACTTGCCGGCGTCGTTGTCGCCCGCGATGAGCGCGACCGACCTGCCGCGGGCGCCGCCGAGGACGGCCGCGAGGCTCTCGGGCCAGGTCTGGTTGAGCGTGCCGCCGGGTGTCGGGACGAGGCAGCCGTTGAAGCCGTAGATGTGCGCGGGGCCGCAGAAGGAGGGGAGGGTGCCCCAGCCCACCGTCGGGACCTTCTGGGCGTCGAGGAAGTCGGCGCCGGCGAAGGTGACGGAGCTCATGGGGGAGACGGCGAAGACCTTGTCCCGCTGGACGAGTTTCCGGGCCGCGGCCAGGTTCCTGGCGGGGTCCTGGCCGTCGTCCTCCGCTCCGAGGTACTCGATCTTCCGGCCGTTGACGCCGCCTTCGGCGTTGGCGCGGTCGTAGCGGGCGCGGGCGCCGAGGTCGGTGTCCTTCTTCGAGTAGCCGCTGGCGGTCGTCATGGAGACGATGCCGCCGACCCTGATCGTGTCGGCGGTCACTCCGCGTACGGAGGAGGGGGTGCTTCCGCCGCTGGAGGCGGAGTTGCAGGCGGTGGCGAGGAGCAGGGCCGACGCGGCGGCGACGACGACGCGCAACGGTCGAAACACGGGCGATCCCTCCGTCGGGTGACCCGCATTCTGGGTTCGATCTGACGAACCGTCAATAACTGACGTCTCGTCATTTCACGAAGGGCGAGGTCAGGACCGGACCGGCCGGCGGGCGGGGCACGGAGGGGGCGGTTACCCTGACGCCCGGACCCGAGGAGGAAGCATGGGGCGGATGCCGTCGGCGGAACGACGCCGGCAGCTGGTCGAGGCGGCGATCAGGGCGATGAGCAGGGACGGGGTGGCCAGGACCACCACGCGGTCCATCTCCGCCGAGGCCGGGGTCTCGCTGAGCGTCTTCCACTACTGCTTCGACTCCAAGCAGGCGCTGCTGGAGGCGGCCATCGAGACGATCATCGGCGACTACGTGGCGCGGGTGATGAAGGCGGTCGAACCCCGGGCGACGCTGCGCGAGACGGTACGGGCGGCGCTGGGGACGTACTGGGAGGACGTGACCGCCCATCCGGAACACCACATGCTGACGTACGACCTCACCCAGTACGCGCTGCGCGAGCCGGGGTTCGAGCACCTGGCGCGGGCCCAGTACGAGCAGTACGTGCGGTCGGCGACGGCCCTGGTGGAGCAGGTGGGGGCCGTACGCGGGGCGGAGCCGAAGGTCCCGGTGCCGACGCTGGCCCGCCATCTGGCGGCGGCCGTGGACGGGATGACGCTCCAGTACCTGGTACTCCGTGACGAGGAAGCCGCCGCGGAGCAACTGGAGTTGACGACTGATCAGCTGGTTCGGCTGATCGGAGGCTGACGTTCCCGACTCGCCGGCGGGCGATCCGCGACTCGTCGGCGGGCGATATCCAACTCACCAGTAGGTCATTTGACCCGGACTCTTGACTCAGTCCTTCTCGACCGCGATCCTCGGGGCGCCCGGTACACCCTCATCGACCGGAGGCTTCGCGACCATGCCCCCACGCACCACCCGAAGCACTTCCCCCTTCCACGGGACACGCCGCCTCGGCCTCGTGTCCCTCCTCCTCGCGCTCGCGGCCGTGCTGTTCGGCGCCGCGCCGGTCCCCGCCGCCGGCCCCTCGTGGTGGGAGCCGGCCTCGCGGCCGGCGACCGACTCGCAGGTCAACGCCACGGGCGCGCCGTTCACCGGCACCGACGCCCAGGGGCGGGTGCGCGGCTTCGTCGACGCGCACAACCACGTGATGTCCAACGAGGGCTTCGGCGGCCGGCTGATCTGCGGCAAGCCCTTCTCCACCGCCGGGGCGGCCGACGCCCTGAAGGACTGTCCCGAGCACTACCCGGACGGTTCGGGCGCCCTCTTCGAGAACCTGACGGGCGGGGCGAACGGCAAGCACGACCCGGACGGGTGGCCGACCTTCGCCGACTGGCCGGCCCACAACTCGCTGACGCACCAGCAGAACTACTACGCCTGGCTGGAGCGTGCCTGGCGCGGCGGGCAGCGGGTCCTCGTCAACGACCTGGTCTCCAACGGGCTGCTGTGCTCGATCATGCCCCGGGACCGCGGGTGCGACGAGATGGAGGCCATCCGCCTGGAGGCCCGCAAGACCTACGAGATGCAGGACTACGTCGACTCGATGTTCGGCGGCCCGGGCAAGGGCTGGTTCCGCATCGTCACCAGCGCCGACCAGGCCCGCTCGGTGGTCCAGGAGGGCAAGCTCGCCGTCGTCCTCGGCGTGGAGACCTCGGAGCCGTTCGGCTGCAAGCAGATCCTCGACGTCGCCCAGTGCGACAAGGCGGACATCGACCGCGGCCTGGACGAGCTGTACCAGATCGGCGTGCGCAGCATGTTCCTCTGCCACAAGTTCGACAACGCGCTGTGCGGCGTCCGCTTCGACAGCGGGACGACGGGTGTGGCGGTCAACATCGGCCAGTTCCTCTCCACCGGCACCTTCTGGTCGACCGAGCAGTGCGCGGGCCCGCAGAAGGACAACCCGATCGGGCTCGTCGCGCCCGCCGCCATGGCGGAGAAGCTGCCGGCCGGGGTGAGCGTGCCCAGTTACGCCTCCGACGCCCGCTGCAACACCCGCGGGCTGACCCGGCTCGGCGAGCACGCTCTCCGGGGCATGATCGACCGGGGCATGATGCTGGAACTCGACCACATGAGCGTCAAGGCGGCCGGCAGGGCACTGGACATGCTGGAGGCCGAGGAGTACCCGGGCGTGCTGTCCACCCACAGCTGGATGGACCTCGACTGGACCGAGCGGCTCTACAAGCTGGGCGGGTTCACGGCCCCGTACATGCACAACGCCGGCGGCTTCATCGGCGAGGCGAACGGCAAGGCCGCGCTGCGCGACAAGTACGGCGTCGGCCTCGGCTACGGCACCGACATGAACGGCGTCGGCGGCTGGCCCGGTCCGGTCGGCGCGGACGCGCCGAACGCGGTGAAGTACCCGTACCGCAGCTTCGACGGCGGCACCGTCCTCGACCGGCAGGTGACCGGCGAGCGGACCTGGGACCTCAACACGGACGGCGCCGCGCACGCCGGTCTCGTGCCGGACTGGATCGAGCAGATCCGGCTCACCCCGGGCGGCCCGGACGTCATCGGCGACCTGGCACTGGGCGCCGAGTCCTACCTGCGGACCTGGCGGGCGACCGAGCGGCACGAGCCGGGCGTGAACCTCGCGGCGGGCGTGCCCACCTCGGCGAGCACCACCGAGTGGAACCCCTTCACCAGCTACGCCTCCGGGCGTGCCTTCGACGGCGACACCGGCACCCGCTGGGCCAGCGACTGGTCGGACGACCAGTGGCTCCAGGTGGACCTGGGCGAGGTCCGGCGGGTGGGCAGGGTGACCCTCGACTGGGAGCGGGCCTACGCCCGCCAGTACCGGATCGAGGTCTCCGAGGACGGCTCGGCGTGGCGGACGGTCTGGTCGACGCAGGCCGGGGACGGCGGTTTCGACACGGCCGAGTTCGCCTCCACGCCGGCCCGGTACGTACGGGTGCACGGGGAGCGGCGGGCCACGCAGTGGGGCTACTCGCTCTACGAGGTGACGGTCACCCGCTCCTGAGCGGGCCCGGCCGACGAGGAGGGGCCGGCCGGATCGACGA